>CAMBZX010000015.1 GCA_945872185.1 Synechococcus sp. UW140
CTGTTCCGCCAGAGATCGACGAGCCAGGAGCCGCCCCCGAGCCGAGCCGCATGGATCAGGAGATCACGGTCCAGCCGCGTGGCACCGCAGGCATCGGCGGCCAGGCCGGCGAGGGTCGCGGCGGGCACCGGCGTACCGATCGCAGCGGACAGATAGCCGAGGCCGACCGCCAGCGGAGCCGAAAGGCCGCTGGCAGCTGCGGTCTGCCGGAGGCGAACCCAGTCGGGCCGATCCCGACCGACGACCGCATGCGCATCGGCGACCCATTGCGCTGATCGGCGGCTGGGGCTGAAGACCGCATGTGCGGCAATGTGCACAAGGAGATCATCGGCGGCGGGCCGGCACACCGTGGTGCCGAGCACGGGCAGGCGAGGAGCCCGCTCACGGATCGGCCCGAGGGGCGGCCCCTCGAAGGGTGGCGGCAGAAGCCGGGCATGCAACCGGATCGGCAACCCCCGGGGGTGCAACAACGAACAGCCCGGTCCCCGGACAGGCTGCTCCCGCAGGCCCTCGTGCATCAGCACCGCAGCCGCGTCGCGCAGGTTCTCCTGCGGCACCAACAGGTCAATGTCGTGGCAGTGTCGCAGCCAGGGTTGCGGCAGGACCGTCTCCGCCACGGCGGCACCGCGCGACAGCAGAAAAGGAACACCGGCCTGGTTGAGGATGGCGAGTACCTCCGCAAGGATCTGGCGGTAACGGCGAGAGCGGAGCTGCTCATGCAGGAGCGCGGCGCGCAGCCAGGTGGCATCTTGGCGGTCCAGCTGCGCGCCGGCGGCGAACAAGGCGGAGGCCAGCGCGGGGCTCAGAGCGCGCAGGTCGGTCTCGGCGTCGACCAGTCCCTGAAGCGGCGACCGGGGGGCCCGCCAGCGCTGCCATGCCTGCAGGGCCAAGGGTGGCGGCGCCAGGCAGGCCAGCAGAAACGCCGTTGTGTTGGGGCTGGGCAGGATGCCGTTGAGAAGATCAAGCGGCGCACCTCTCGAACAGCCCGCCGGAAAGCCGCCACCGTCGGGACCAGAACCATAACGTGGGCAGGGCATACCGATCGGTACGGTGATGATTAGGGGTGGGTCCTGGGTCAACTGTGATCAATCTGCTCCCCGATCTCCCTGCCGGTGCGCCCTTTTGAGGAGACCATTCGGAGTGGTGGGGTGAGGGCCAGTTTGTCCGCTCAGGCCCTGCACGCCATCCGAGCCACAGTGAGCCTGATCCTGCGCAGGGACCGCGCGAACGACAACCAGGGCTACTGCAGCGATGCGCAACTGACAGCTCTGGAGCTGCTGTTCAGACAGGTCCCGGCCGATGATCTGCAGATGGTCATCCGTCGCCATCGTCTGGAGTGCTTTCTTCAGCGCGACCCACTGACGGCACGGCTGATGCCTGAGCTGACGGCGAGGATCCGGTTCCATGCCCTCCAGGAGACCCTCGCTGCCCTGGCGCTCGTCTCCCTCATCCGAGAGATCGTCACCCTGTTCGAGCAGACTGGCATTCCCCTGCTTATCTTCAAGGGGATTCCACTGGCTCTGCAGACCACAGGCTTGCTCAGCAGCCGGGGCAGCGGCGATATCGACATGCTTGTGCATCCCGGCCAGCTGGTGGCTGCGGTTGAGCTGCTGGAGGCGGCAGGATTCAGACGCTCACCTGGCCGGTTTCCCCAGAGGCTGGAGAGCCTGGCGGGGCGATACAGCCGATGGGCCTACAACGAATTGCCGCTGACCCGCAGCGGCCCAGCCGGCATCCAGAGACTGGATCTGCACTGGGCCCTGTCGAATGTGCGCGGACCGCTTCCCGGTTTCGAGGAAGCCTGGGAACGACGCGAGACGCTCCCGACGCAGGGATTCCGGATCGCGACGCTCTGCCGGGTCCACGCGTTTGAGCATGCCTGCGTCCATGCCGCGGTGGATCAATGGAACAGCCTGCGCCACCTGATCGATATCGACCGTCTGGCATCGCTGCTGCCGGAATCCAGCCTGGCCGCTCTGTCCGGCCGCGCGGCGGTGCGCTGCTCCTGTGCGGTCACCTTCGATCTGACCGGCTCGGAGACGCTGCTGATCGTCGCCGGCGGGCCAGCTGCGCGGCACGAAACACGGCATTCGGCGCAGATTTCGACGCGAACACGGTCGGCCGTGCGGCAGGCCGTGCTCTCCCAGGCGCTTCAGACCAGCCGTGAGTCCATCCCCTGGTCGATGAGGGAGTGGTGGGGCGACGTGTGGCGGCTGGCAACGCTGAGCCCGGACTGGCGGGACTGGTTGAGAGTCCTCAGTTTCATGGTGCTCTGGCCAGGGGCGTTTTCGGATCCCGTCACGGGCCAGGAGCGGGGTTGGCGTGGCCTGCTTCAGGCCAGGTTCACACGCCTCGTCCAGAAACTCAGGCGGACCTAGGCGGCGCCATCCGGCCAGCATGGCCGAGTTGGGCTGGGCCGCTCAAGACAGCCAGGTTTCGATCTGCTTAACGCGGCGCAGCCACGTGTGGTTGGTCAGGGTGCCGTGCGCGTTGTTCAAGCCACTGCCAGCATCACCCTGCTGAAGAACGGCACACGTTGCTTGGACCAGCTCCTCCACGGTCTCCACGGCAATGACGTGGGGATGATCCTGATCGATGCCGTCGTAGTGTCTCTGCACCACGGTACAGCCGCAAGCTGTGGCCCGGAGCAAGCGATCGGATGCGTACCCGGCCCGACGAAAGTGTTCCCAGCCCACGGCAATCCTGGCCGAGCGATAGACCTCGGCGTCAGCGGGTTGCCGAAGAATGCCGCCGTACGAGCGGCTCGGTACCAGGCCTGACCAGCCCTGTCCGTAGACACGAAAGTCACCGCCCAGCGCGGCCGCGAGCGCCTGCACCGTCCGGATGCGATTCCTGCCCTCGGGATAGAAATTGAGCCAGTTGTTGCCGATGAAGACAACACCACTCCGCTCGCTTTCCGGGTGCGGGGGGTGGTAAAGGCGATCGTCCACGCCGATCTGGAGGAACTCCGAGCGACACCCTGCGGCACGCACGGCATCACAATCGGGCCCGTTTGAAAATGACGTCACAGCGAAGTAAGGGGCGAGCCGCAGATACCAGGCAGGCAACGGCGCGCGTACATCGCCGCACCAATGCACGGCGAAACAGTTCTGCTCACGCAGGGCCAGGGGAAAGGCCTCAGAGATGACGTCGGGGGCCTGAAACTGGCAGAAAGCGAGATCAGGCCTGAACGCGCGTGCTGTTTCGATCATCCGTGCCTCCAGCTGTTCTCGGTCGAGAGCACGCTGATGACGTTGCCAGTCGAACACGAGCGTGTCATGACCGCGGTCGGCGAAGGCCCGTTGCACGCCGCAGGCGAGATCGTGCCAGATGATTGGGAGAAAGACCCTCACGTGTCGCTGATGGGCTGGCGGCAGCAGGCATGCGCTCTGCAAGGATACAATCCTCGCATTCACAGAACAGACCGCCCAGTCCAAGGGTTTCTCCATGACACTCCAGATTCAGTCACGCTGGCGATGAGCTTCACCATCGTTGCTCCTTACCGGGAGGGCGACAGTTATAGACGACGCAATCTCGAGCGGTTTCTTGAGTGGAGCAAGGAGCGTTTTCCTGACGCAGAGATTCTAATCATTGAGCAGTCAGGCTCATTCGCGCTTCCGGAGCAGTACAAGGGTGCGCGAGTACTGAGACAGCAATGGGACGGCTTGTTCAATCGAAGCTGGGCGCTGAATGCCGGTGTTCGCAATGCCTCGCATGACCATCTCATCCTCACTGACAGCGATCTTTTGATCGAGAAATCACTGGTTGATAAGGCCCTAGCCAGCTTGCAGGAGGGGGGCTGGTACGCCCAGATCGGTGCCTACGTGTTTGATCTGAGCCGTGAGGCATCAGATCATTTCACCAGCCTGTCAGCTTATAACGAATCCCTGCCTTCCGTAGGTAAGCGAACGCTAACTTTCTCGAGCGGTGCCTTTGCCACAACGAAGCAGGCCGTGAGCTTCGTGGGCTGGATGGACGAAGGATTCCAGGGGTGGGGCGGCGAAGATGAGGAGTTCCTCTACCGGGTTCTGCTGCTGGTGGAGGGGAGAAAGCTGGCGCGCTGCACCGCCAGCGGAATCACCCATCTCTGGCATCCGCTCAGCGTGCGGAACAACCCGATGCATGCAGCGAATGTAAAACGAGTTTGGTCGCGCAGGCGATGGTCGGGGGCGACCATGCGCGCCTTCCTGGACAGGAACGACCCGGCACTGCTCGGGAGCCTGCAGACGCCGCTGCTGGCTTTCGGAGATTCGCCATGAACTACCGGTTCACCTGCAACTGGACCGATGATTTCAGCCTGAGGGAGAGACTACTGCGGACGTTCTTCAAGCCAGCTGGGATGAATCTGGTCGTGGACGAGAGCCACGATATATTAATTGCGATCAACCAGGATGGCATGCTCAGCCATGTTCCACGTTATGCACCCACAAACACGTATTGCTTCACAATGGAGCCGTCATGGTCGCCGAACCTGCGACTGGATAGCAGTAGCTTCAACAGGGTCTACACCCATGTGGAAGGCCGATGGCCGAATGCCGTGAACATTCCCACCATGCTTCCCTATCAGCTTGTGGAGAGTAAAGAGGAGCTGATTCGCTCCACACCCCTGAAGACCAAAAAACTCAGCTTTGTGGTCTCGATGAAGCGTGGCAATAAGATGTACGCTTTTCGACTGGCACTGGCCCTTAAGTTGCTGAAAACTTCCCTCGACTTCGATCTGTATGGTCATGGCTGGCCTGTGGGGCTCGACGAGCGGATCAAGGGTCCTGTCTGCTCGAAGTCGCAGGCGCTGGCTGCTTACGCATACTCCATCTGCATCGAGAACAGTAGGGAGAAAAATTACGTGACAGAGAAAATCACGGATTGCTTCCTGACTGGCACGATACCCATCTATCTCGGTTGTCCTAACATTCAGGACATATACGATGAGCAGTCCTACCATCTTCTCGAGCCCGACCAGGCTGTCAGCTGCATCGAGGCGATCGTTCAGGGCGAAACTCGCAAGAACCCTTACATCGCCCGCGACCAGTACTTTGCCAAATACGATCTACTGCAGTATGTCGCGGCGAACCTCAGATGACCTACAGCATCGGCATAACAACATTTAAGCGGCGCGAAAGATTGCTATGCAACCTCGTCAGCAGTGTCCGCCAGTACACTAATCGAACGATCCTGATTGCTGTGAATCCAGACTACAAAACTCCGCTGGACCCTGAATACGCCAAGCGAATACTCGCCTTTTGCTCCGTCTTCGACAATGTCCTTCCGACATTCTTTCCAGCATTCACCTCACTTGCAAAGATGTGGAATACCTTGATTGTCAATGCAGCAACACCATCAGTTCTCATCCTGAACGATGACATCCTGCTGGATGATGATGTCTTCGCAATCATTCCCGAGCAGAAGGAATTGCTGCTACTCAATGGTGGCTGGTCTCATTTTCTGATCTCGAAGCGAATGGCGAGATCGCTGAACTTTTTCGACGAAAGGCTGCTTGCTTATGGTGAAGAGGACGGTGATATGACCTGGAAGTACATCAATCTCTACGGCGAGAGTCCGCCGAAATTTGCCGTATCGGGGATCAGGAATCTAGGCGAAGGCTACCGCAATAACACCTCCAGATTGGCGTTGCTGGATGTAGGTGGCCAGGTCTTCAGGCCTGCGTTCAATCGTGAGTTTCTGTTTAAACAGATGTATGAGAAAGGCGGCACAATCAGCGGCATGTTCGGGGAGCCTCATCGTCGTGTGATCGAGGATGAGCCGCAGTATCCCTACGAGGCCTTTAAGGAAGAGAACGGCGACAGACTCTGAGTCTTAGTGGGCGCGCCTGGGGCTTGGCATCAGGCATAGGCCACCTCTCATCCGTGGCTGGCGAGGCTGTCACGGATGGCGGCAGGGATCAGAGTGAGATCGGTGCCAACATCGAGCCAGTACGACGGTACGCTGCCGGAAAGGGCCACGATCTTTGCGAAGGTCTCGCGGCTGTGGCCTTCCAGCTGAGCCACGGTTGTCGGCGCCAGCCCCAGCACGGCATCGGCGGCGGTGGCAGGCTTGAGCTGTGTGTCTCTGGCACCGGTCACACGGGGCAGAAGAATCGCCCGGATCGGAAAGCCGCTCAGCACTTTGGCCGGGAAATGCGCATGCACATTCACCATGGCTTTTTCGGTCGTCAGTCGATCCGGATTGCTGAGTTTGCCGCTCAGCTCAGGGAAGCGGCTGAGGTTACCCGGCACTAGCTTGGCGGTGGAGTACAGGCTGTGAACCCACGGCTGCGCTGTCGTGGCCACACAGACGTAGTCGTCGGAGGCGAACAGCAGATCGGAAGCGAGGCAGGCGAGCGCCGTTGTGGATTTCCCCGAGCCGCTCTTGCCGGCGAGGAGAACGCCGCCATCGGCATAGCCCACCGCACCGGCGTGCATCAGTTGAAGAGGCATGCCGCGGCTCCACCAGTGAAGGAACTCCCGCAGCGGCGCACTCCTCTGAGACTGCGGAATCCGCTCGGCATCGGCAACCCAGTACTGGCCGGAGCTGCTGCGGCGGTCGTAGAGATGCAGCGTGCGGATACCGGGGTTGTAGAGCGTATGGAGCGTTGCTGTGTTGAAGCCGATGATGTGACCCTTGGGGCCATAGGCGCTCATCGGCCAGTAGGGCGCCGGCATCGGCGTCCCGGTCGATGCACTGTCCCAGCAACAGATCGTCAGGTCGGGCCGTGCGACCGCTTCGATCGCGATCCCGGCCAAGGCCCGGGTCAGTGGTTCCACGAGGGCCGTTCCGGCAAAGCGCAGGCGCATCACCGCCGATCCGACCCGGAAATCTCGGCTGATCTCACCGACAGCAGCGACGGCGGACGTGAAAGCTGATTGCGCAGCCGTCCAATACGCCTGTGGTGTCCGTGCGGTTTCGATCAAGCCCAACCCCGCGTCCGTCCGTTCGTGCTGATCAAGGTGCAGAAGGCTTCCACGCCATCGGCATAGAAGGGCAGGGCCAGACCGCATTCACGCTGAGCGAACAGGGACCTCGCCGCACCCAAACTCTAGCGGTCTGCTTCCTGGGTGGTTCAGTCAGGCCCGAAAGGGAGTCGACTCACCTCCCCGGAGTGCATGAGCCCCGATGTAGCTGCTGGTGCCGGCATCGCGGGCCAGGGGTCGCTCCGGATAGGCGAGGCAACGGGTGGGTGCGAATCGCAGCTGCCAGAACCAGTCGGCAGGCAGGATCAGCCGGGGGAGGTCACGGGCCAGGATCATCAGCGCGGCTTGCGACAGCCAGACGAAGCGGTAACCGAGATAGCCCGACCGGTGGTGCGGGTGGCCCCAGGAGGCCGGTGCGGCTCGATGGATACCGGATCGGGTCTCGGCACTCCGGCGAGGAGCGTCGAGTTCATGCATCAGCAGCACGCTCACTCTGGGAAAGTTCGCCCGGCAGGCGGCGATCATGGAGGCAACGGCCTCGGGCGTCGTTCCGTCCAGGGGACTGGCGTCATCCTCCAGCACCACCAGGTCGTCCTGGCCGGCCTCCAGGGCCTGGCGCACAAGAAGGGCATGGGAGATGGCGCAGGCGATTTCGCCCGATGACAGGGAGCGTCCGATGCGGGCCCGGGTCAGCGCGTCGTCGTAGGGAAAGGGGAGCGGCTCAACGCCCACCCGACGCCGGTCGAAGGCATCGAAGAAGCGCACATCAAACCCCCGCTCCTCGATCCATTCCCGGCGGATGCGCTGGCGGCGCTCGGTCGCACGCGTCAAGCTCACACAGTGGATGATCATGCAGCTGGCCGCTTCACGATGCTGGGGCCTCGAGTCGCCTAAAGCCAAGGCCTGCTGCCATCAAAAGCCAATCCTTGCCCAAGTTCTTGAAGCGTTCACTCTTAGTGATTCACTTTAGAAGCTGATGCTGCTCCGGCGTAGCGTTTCCCCGCGGTCACGTAGGAGGACTGGCATGGGCGGGACGGCCGGGTTCAAGCGAGCGATCACCGAGCAGATCCCGTGTCCTGTGGTGATCGTCATTTACAACCGGCCCGACTGTGCCGCGCGTCTGGGCGATGTGATCCGCCTTCTGCCCCTGAGCGAGCTGGTCGTCGTTGCCGATGGACCTCGCCCGACGATCGAGGACAGGGAGCTCTGCCGGCAGACGCGGGCCGTTGTCGAGAGCATTGACTTCTCCTATCCCGTTCGGCGGCTTTATGCGGATCAGAGCATGGGCATTGCGCGACGCATCCCTGAAGCGATCTCCACCGTGCTCGAGCAGTCTGAAGCTGCCATTGTTCTCGAAGATGACTGCATTCCTTCGGCCTCCTTCTTCCGGTTCTGCGTTGCTCTTCTCCAGGCTCATGCAGACAACGAGCAGGTGATGATGATCAGCGGCATCAACCCCCTTGGCGAATGGCGCCATGGAGAGGCCGACTATCTGTTCTCCACCCTCGGCCATGCTCAGGCCTGGGCAACATGGCGCCGTGCCTGGAGGCACTTCGAGCCTGGTACGTCCGGCTGGGCGGACCCGGTCGCCAGAAACGCCGTGGCCCGCTTCGTCGACGACCCTGAGCAGTTCGAGCGGCGGTGCCAGATCTATGGCACGCCGATGTCCGAACGCTCCTGGGATTTTCAGTGGGCCTTTCACCGTCAACGCCGCCATGGCCTCTGCGCCGTGCCCTGCCGCAATCTCGTCACGCACCGCGGCGGCGATCCACGAGCCACCAACAACAGATTGCCCAGGGTGCTCGATCAGCTCACCGACGCGGGTGAGCTGTCGTTTCCGCTCACCAGCCCAGAGGCCATGGTTCCCGACCGGGTGTTCGACCGCATGGTGTTCGAGGCCACCGTCGGGCCCCTCACGCTCGCCTCCGCCAAGGTGATCGCCACCCGGCTGATCGACCGCGGCCAGCCGGGTCGCGCCCTGGTTCTGCTGCAGCTGATCGGCCGGGAGATCGCGCTCGACGCGGAGGCCCGCCGCTTGCTCGCGGGGGCCCTCGAATCCTCCAGGCGAAGGGGGCCCTGAGATGTGCGGCCTCTGTGGCATCGTCCGGTTTGGAGGACTCGACCCTCACGCCGCCACAGGCGTGGAGGCCATGCTGAGCGCCTTGGCCCATCGCGGGCCCGATGACACGGGTGTCGCGGCCGATGACCAGGCCAGGCTCGGTTTTGTTCGCCTGGCCATCAGAGCACTCCATGACGGCCGGCAGCCGCTGGTGGAGGCCAGCGGCGTGATCGTGGTCTGCAACGGCGAGATCGATAACCACCGGGAGCTGCGGGCCTGGCTGCTGGCACGAGGCATACCGGTTCCCTGTGCTGCTGACGTGGCGGTGATCCCAGCGCTTTATCGCGCCCTCGGTGAGGCCTTCATCGAGCGGCTTGAGGGCTGCTTCGCCGTGGCGGTGTGGGATCCGGCCCGGGGCCGTCTGCTGCTGGGTCGCGACCGCTGCGGGGAACGGCCTCTGTTCTTCGCCCGCACCCCGGCGGGTGTGGATTTCGCCTCCGAGCTGGCGGCGTTAGCGAGCTGCCCTCCGCAGCCACGCGCGCTTGCGATCGAGCCCCTGCACGGCTTCTTGGAACGCAGCTGGTTCATGGCGCCGACGAGTCCGTTCGACGGCGTCGAGAAGGTCAGGCCGGGCGAGATGGTCACCAGCGGCGCCGACGGCCTGAGCCGGCGGCGGTACTGGCGTTGGCCACACTCCTCGCCCCAGCAGGCATCGGATCCGCTGGCTGAGTTCGACGGCGTCTTTCGCGAGGCCGTGTGGAAACAGACTGATGTCGACGTGGCATTCGGTCTGTTCCTCAGCGGTGGCCTCGACTCCTCTCTGATCGCGGCCATTACCCGCGCCGTCCGGCCGCAGACCCGACTGCGGGGCTACACCCTCCGCTTCGCCGACCCGTCCTGCGACGAGGGCGCCTTTGCCCAGAGGGTCGCTGACCAGCTCGGTGTCGACTGCATCCCGGTTTGGGTCATGCCTGAGCAGGTGCCGCAGGCCCTGACGGAGCTGATCCGCCGCTGCGGCGAGCCCGTGCTCGATCCGGCCTGGGTTCCCACGGCCCTCCTGGCTCGTCGGGCCTCCGCCGAGATCCGCGTTGCTCTCTCGGGGGACGGCGGCGACGAACTGTTCGGCGGCTACCCCGCCTATGGCTTCGAGGAGATGGCCCGCCACCAGGAACGGCTCGCGCCGGCGATGCGGGCGCTGATGCGCCGGGCCGTGGGCCGGCTGCCTGCAGGCGGCAAGAAGACGTTTCTCTCCGCCCTTGTCACCCCCCCGGAGTCGGCAGATGTCGATGACCCGCTGGCCCGGCATCTTGCGCTCACAATCGGGCTCCCCTCGGCAATCAGCGAGCGACTCGGGCTCAGATCCCCGGGCCTACCGGTCGAGGCCGCTGGAACCGAGGGAGTGCTGACCCGGCTGCAACGCTTCGACCTGGAACATGGCCTGGCCGAAGGACTGATGACCAAGGCCGATCGGGCAGGCATGGCGTCGGCCCTGGAGATTCGCTGCCCGTTCTTGGATCGCGCGCTGATGGAGTTTGCGGCCGGCCTGCCCGAGCCGGAGCGCGTGCACGGTCTGGAGACCAAGGTGTTCCTCAAGCGCTACGCGCTGCGCTACCTGCCACCTGACATCGTCCACCGTCGCAAGCAGGGCCTGATGGTGCCCCTGGCGACCTGGCTGCGCGGCCCACTCCACGAGTGGGCCGCCGTGCGTTTGGACTCCTCACGCTTCAGCCGTGTGGGTATTCGCGCCGAGGTTCCAGAGCAGCTGCTCAAGGAGCATGGCCGGCGACAGGCCGACCACACCAGGGCGCTGTGGGCGCTGATCGTGCTCAGCGAGTGGCTCGATTGGGCGGGCTGATCGCTCCCATAGTCCGTCCGGCGGCCCCAATGCCTCACCCCCAGTAGGCCCCCCCCTCTACGCGCTCCGCCCCTTTCGGCACCAGGTCGGGAGGCACGGAGATCCAGGCTGGTGTGAAATATTGCACCTGCCAGTCGGGCCAATTCCACCAGCGCCTGCCGCCAACGCCGAACAGAACCTGGAGCGTTCCGCCGAGGACCATCGCGGCGCGATCCATGCATCTGATCGCCGCGGCGATCGGGATTCCCAGACTGCCCCCTGAGATGAGGGCAACGTCGAAGCTGGCCGGATCGATCCGCTCCACAATCGAAGCCAGCAGATTCTGCGAGCAGCCGAAGCGCTTCTGGATATCCGGGTCGTAGGCGTAGGGGAACTGCAGCGGCCGCACCTGCGCTGGCGCAAACCAGGGCTTGCCGGTTTTGGCCCACACGGCCTCGAAGGTGTCGCGATTGGCCCGCTCACACAGCAGATCCGCGATCGACGACAAGATCAGCACGCGCCGTCCTGCCAACGCAGGAAGCCAGCAGTTGCCGCTCTGATCCGGAGTCGAGCGGTCGGGCTCGAGATCGAGAAAGTCGATCGTCCGCCCCGGGGGCGCGAGTGCGGCCAGCAGGTCGGCTTCGAGTTCGCCGGACAGACAAGCGCGAGGTAGTCGAGCTGACATGTCGCCCGCGCATGCACGGTGGAAAACGCCAGTATTGAGTCTGGGTCGCTCGGAAACATCCCCATCTGCACCGCACAGTGGAATCGCACGTTCGCGTTCAGGGCGACACGCTGTCGCTCCAGCCGGCAGCGCTCCAGCAACGTTGGATATAGCAGCATCGCCTGCTCGCTCCGGCCGAGCTTCGCTGCTGCGAAACCAGCTTCCCCATCCAGCGCCGATCGCAGTGAACGAGCCAGATCGGACCGGTTCGCCACGGGCCTCACCGGCCGTCGATCCAACAGGAAGGGATCGGCCATGAGCAGGATTGATCGCGCCATCCTCCCTAGCAAAGCCTGTCGCACCCCGGGACTGCGTGTTGACCAGCTGCGCCATCGCCGGGCTAGGTTCAAACGGACGCTAGACGAACCGTGCAGCCGCCGACATTCCTGAGCGCCCAGGATCGGCAGTTACAGAGCCCTTCAATCTCCATCATCACGCTTCATCTGAGGCGGCAGCAGCACACCCGCCGCCTTGTCGAGAGCCTCGATGCTCATACAACGCTCCCCTTCGAACTGGTGGTCGTCAGCCAGGAAGCAGATGCTGAAACCAGGGCGTTCTTCCGGCAGATCGCAGATGAGCGTCGCGTGCGTACGGACAGGCACGGGATGACGGTTCTCTTCAACGAGCGGAACGTCGGCACCGCCGCGGGTCGCAATCAGGGTCTGCGGGCGGCCGGCGGATCCCTTGCGGTTCTGATCGACAACGACACGGAGGTGTCAGCAGGCTGGCTAGAACCTTTGGTGGAGAGCCTGAAGCAAGACCCGACGGCCGTGGCAGTCGGGTCGATGATCCTTACACCGCGGGGCCGGCCCCAATACTGTTCGCACTACGTGGTGGAGCGCTGGGGGGGCGACGGGTCTCGCTCGATCGGGCTCCACATGGATCGCCACTTTGATGCCGACGACCCGGCGATCAATCAAGCTTGCGAAGTTCCCTGGTATCCCACTACCTGCCTGATGCTGCGGCGATCCTGCTTGGCAGGAGATGAACTCTTTGACGAAGGTTTCGCGCTGGCGGAGGAGGACAAGGATATCTGCCTTTCGCTTCGTCGTGCGGGCTACCGCATTCTTTACAACCCCGCCTCGCGGGTGAGCCATCTCGGTCACCCCCGCGAGCCTGTCTATGCCGCCATCCGTGAAAATCTCTCGCAGCTGAACCGTGATCGCAGGCTCTTCGAAGAGAAGTGGTCCTGCGGCGTGATCAATGAGTCGTCACGTCGGTTCCTTGAGCAGAGTGGGGTTTCACCGGAGCAGATCGCGCTCTGCGAACGAATTTCCCTCTTTATGAAAGTGGTTCCCTGATCTTCATGGCCCTTCAAGAATCCTTGGCCGAGCCGCTTCTGCACCGTCCGCGGCAGCTGATCCTGACCGTGACCGACCGTTGCAACCACTTCTGCGACATGTGCTACTACCACGGGTCGCTGAATCGCCGCACGCATCTGCTCACGCTCGCCGAGTATGCCCGCCTCGCCGCTGAGCTGCCGGAGCTGGAACTGCTGCTGATCTCAGGTGGTGAGCCCTTCCTGCGAGAGGATCTGATCGACATCGTTGAGATTTTCCACCGGCTGAGCGGGATGCGCTCCCTGTTCATCCCCACCAACGGCTCCCTGCCGGAGCGGATCGTCAGCACGGTGCGCACCCTGCTCAGCCGACTGCCGGACCTGCAGCTCACCCTGATGTTCTCGCTCGAGGGACTGCCCGCGACGCATGACGCGATCCACCACCGGGCAGGTGCCTTCGACTCCGTGGTCGAGGCGATCCGGCGCCTGGCCCCCCATCGCGTTCACCAGCACATCAAGGGCCGCCCCCCCCTGGCGGTGCTGCTCAACTCCGTGGTTACCACGAGGAATCTCGATCAGATCCTGCCGCTGATGCAGTTCGCCAAGGACAACCTACCGAACTGCAGCCATTCGTTCACGCCGATGCGCGGCCGCGGACCGGTGGAAGGGCTTGGGGCCCCGTCGGCCGAGGCGTTCGCGGCGCTGATCGAGGCCGCCCGCCCCTTCTTCGCCCATTACCTCGCCCGCCAGCCGGCTGCCCTACGAGCGACGCTCGATCGCTACGCCCTCTGGCTGCGTCTGATCCGTGGCGGGGGGCTTCCCCACCAATGCCAAGCTGGCAACTACATCGGCGTGATTGAACCGGATGGGGGCGTGCGCCATTGCGAACTCACCCCGGTGATCGGTCACCTGCGCACGGTGGATTTCGATTTCGATCAGCTTTGGTTCGGCCCCGAAGCTGAAGCGATGCGGCGGCAGATCGTGGGCTGCTCCTGCACCCACGCCTGTTTCATCAACGCCAGCCAGGCCTACTATGCGAGCCTTGCCAAGGCGTCCTGATAGATCGGGCACCCGATCCGCCAGGGCTTGAAGGGGCCCCAGTAGTGGTTGATCCGCACGTCGACCTCCCCACCTTCGATCCGGCCGCGCCAGCGACCGTCTGCACCGCAGCTCAAGCCAACGGTGCCGGCACAAGCGTTCCACTCCGGCCCCACTGCTGGGTGCGTGTAGTCATAGCTGATGCTTTGGAAATAGGTCCACAAACAAGCCTGATCTGTACCATTAACAAGGAACTTAAAGCGGTGCTGGCGGGCGCACGCCAGGATGCGTTGGTAGTCGTAAAAGCCAGGATCACCCACCAGCTGAATGCCGGAGTTGAGAAACGGTATCGAGTCGGTATGGCCTGGGATGTTGCTCTGGTGGTCGACACCGATCCAGGGCTTGTCATGGCGGCACTGCCAGAGCGGATCGAGGCTGTCGAGCACGACGGTGTCTGCATCGAGGTAGAGGAAGGGCTCACGAATCAGGCTGAGCTGGTAGAGCTTGAAGAAGATGTTGTGCATCGCCAGCGGGCCACGCGGCACGCGCACTGCCGGGTCGTACCCGCCGGTGACGACGCGCACGTTGCCAAAGCGCTCGAAAGCCCCCCGCAGTCGGGCGGGTAGCGGCTGTGTGCACAAAACCGTGATCGAGGCTCCGGGGGCGCAGCGCTGCACCGCCTCCATCCAGATCCGGCACATCAGCAGCGACCGAAGGTCGGAGTCGGCGTAGTTCATCACCGTGACGATGTTCATGTCCAGTCCCGCTCCAATCGCACCGTTCGATTCCACCGCCTCAGGCTGGCATCGGGCCGGCGAGGATGTCGCTGACCACCGACCAGAGCACCGCTTCCGCCATCACGCCGCTCGTGGGCAGGATGGGCACGTCGTAGCCCGGACAGACGACCGCCGCATCACCCAGACGCCACTGCTGATCAATGAAGATCTCGTCGCTGCGGATGGCCGGGATGCCCTGGGCCGGATCACGGTCGTAGGAGGCCAGGCTCCAGATCAGGCGCACGCCGCGGGCCCGCATGGCGGACGTGAAGCCCCGGAAACGGGATCCAGAGTAGATCTTGCTGTAGCCCACGCAGAACACGATGTCACCCCGGCCGACGGGTTGAAAGCGCTTGAGGCGGAACCAGTCCCGGTTGATCTGCCGGAAGGTCCCCGGGTCGAATGGCCCACCCAGGCGACCGCGCAGCAGGGTGTGATTGTGTGCAAACGCATAGAGGCGGTGACTCTGCCGTTTCGCCTCGATGGCTGCGGCGGCGGCCTGGCGAACCCGCTGCCGCTCGGCGGCTCGGAACCGCTCGACGACGGCTCCGAGCTCGGCGAGGTAGCAGTTGGCGATCCATCCGGGCGCAATCGGTACAGGCGGCTGTGCATGGAACTTGAGGCCGCGCAGGCGTTCCCAGCGCTCGATGGCGCCCGGTACGTCATAGCTCTGATACATCACAGGCATCTGCCCGAGGCGGGTGCAGGCCCCGACGAACTCCCCGAGCCAGGCCCAGAGCGCCACGATGGCCGCCGCCGGGAACGTCGGCACCAGCCAATCACCGCCGGCTGCCTCGAACAGTCCGCCTTGGGCGCTGGCATGGCAGGTCACGAAGGCGTGGGGTCGCACACCGGCCGCCGCGGCCGCCGCCCCGATGGCCGGCCGGCCAAACAGAATCAGATGGCGGCCCTCCCGTACCAGTGCCCGGGCCAGGGCGAAGTCGTCGGCCAGCTTGTCTTCGCGCGGGAAGCCGAGGCAGATGCCGCTCCAGCCTGGCGCGGTCAGTAGGATCGGATCTCGCATCCGCATCATCCCGCCGCTGCGACCGTAGGCCTCGCTTACGAGCCCACGGTCGCCGAAGATGCCGATCTCCTCACCATCGATCCGGTAGCGCTCCGCAGCGATCTGCGCGCTGCTGACCAGTTCGGGAACGTCCGTGGCGGTGGCCGCGATGGCGGAGGTGAGCCAGGAGAGATAGCGGTCCGCCCCGGCCTCCGCCCAGTCCGCTGACGGCAAGGCAGTGGAATCCAACGGCTAAGCCACAGGCCCGCGCCCCTGCCCCCGCGCCTTCCGCAGGATCGAGGCCCGGCAGGCAGTGGCCAGCTCCCTGCGCCACACCTGCCGCGCCAGGGCGTTGTGCGAGAGGTTGCCGCTGTGCAGACGCTTGAAATAGAGCGTGTCGGGCAGGGTGAAGGTGGAGATCTTGAGATCCTGAATGCGGGCGAACCAATCGAGATCGCCGGCGATCTCCAGATCCGGGTCGAATCCCCCGACCACGTCGAAGAGCGGCCTGCGCACAAGCAGGTTCCCCGGGAAGAAGCTCGCGTGGTCGGTGTCGAGCAGGCCTGGGCGGTCAAACGCAGCCGGGATCTGATCGCCCGGGCTGACGAAGAAGCGCATCCGCGTCGCGACTAGGTCGATGTCGGCATGGTGGGCCAGGAAAGCGATCTGAAGCTCCAGCTTGCGTGGATGCCAGAGATCGTCGCTGTCTAGGAAAGCGATGAGGTCTCCGCGTGCGGCGGCGATCCCCTCGTTCCAAGCACGGCACAACCCAGAATACCCCTGGACTAAGACACGCACCCCGGCGTGGCGCACGGCAATCGCCAGTGTGTCATCGGTGGAGCCGGAGTCCACCACCAGAATCTCCTCGACCGGGTGGGACTGGGCGACCGCCGATGCGAGGGTCTCCGCCAGAAAGCGGCCGCTGTTGCGGGTGGGGATGACGAGACTGACCTTCGCTCCTCCCGTCATGGTCGGTTCTCCTGAGTCGCGGTCAGGCTGTGGTGGGAGGAGCTGCCTGCAGGCGCACCGGGCTTCTCCAGCACAAACCCGCCAATCACGAGAGCATCGAGTCCCGTATCGAAGAAGCAGCGGATGGCGTCGCGCGGATGGCAAACGATCGGCTCCCCCCTGACATTGAAGGATGTGTTGATCACGGCATGTTCCCCGGTGAGGTGGCCGAATCCCTCGAGGAGCGAGTGGTAGAGAGGATTCACCTCCCGCCGCACGGTCTGCGGCCGCAAGGTGCCGTCGACGTGGACTGCCGCAGGAATCCGTTCGTGCTTGCCCGAGGCAACCCGGAAGGAGGTGATCATGAAGTCTTCCGCACGTCCGTCATCCAGATACGTCGCGGCATGTTCGGCGGCGATCGACGGGCAGAACGGGCGAAAGCCCTCACGGAATTTCACCCGGGCATTCAGGACGTCCCTGTTCCCGGCAGCGAGCGGGCTCATCAGGATCGAGCGGTTGCCCAAAGCCCGCGGCCCCGCCTCCATTCGCCCCTGGAACCAGCCGACGATCCGCCCATCGGCCAGCAGCCGGGCGGCGGCACCTGCGGGATCCGCTGTCGGGCGATGATCGAAGCCGGCGGGCCTGTAGAACCTCCCGCACAGCCGCATCGCTGAAAGCGGGCCCAAAAGAGAGATGCTCCAGCGGGCGCGGCGGCCGGTCACCCTCGGCATGCCACACCTGCAGAGCCGCTCCAAGGGCCAGACCCGAATCGCCGGCATCGGGCATGATCCACTGCTCCTCAAGACCAGCCTCGTACCAGATCCGCTGATTGAGCTTCACGTTGAGGAACACACCGCCGCCGCAGGCGAGCCGGCGGGTGGCACAGGCTTCGCTCCAGTGCCGCACCAGCCCGAGAACCTGTCGCTCCAGGATCTCCTGAGCCGCGCCGGCCACATCGGCCGCGCCGTGCTCCTCCGCCAGCCGCCGGATCGGATCGGCCTCGGCAAAATGCCAGTGGAGCCTGCCGTG
The DNA here is from genome assembly GCA_945872185.1 of Synechococcus sp. UW140. Taxonomy (GTDB): domain Bacteria; phylum Cyanobacteriota; class Cyanobacteriia; order PCC-6307; family Cyanobiaceae; genus Cyanobium. The sequence continues at coordinate 17,599 of CAMBZX010000015.1, forward strand.
GCGATGCCACTCGGTGGGACGTCCGAAGTCGTGCGGCAGCGAGAGATCCCCGCCGTCGTAGGCAGGATGAAAGGGGGCGAGGCGATCGAGAAGTCGTTCAGAATCTCCGAAGGCCGCCAGGGCCATGGTCGTGCCCTCACCGTCGCCGTGCTCCCAACCGAGCGCCTCGGTGACCGTTCCGTAGAACCAGCCCAGCGAACCCTGGCGCCCCCAGTGGCGCAGGGGTGTGAGCGTGCCGCCGGCTCCCTGCCAGATGGCCGTCGAGATTCCATCGCCGATGCCGTCGAGGGTGAGCACAAGGCACGGGCTGTCGCTGCGGCGCGTGTAGTAGGCGGAGGCGGCGTGGCAGCGGTGGTGGTTGACGTGCGCAAGCCGGCAGGAAGGAGCGAGCGCCAACCGGTGAGTGGACAGAGGGAGGTCTCCCAGTTGATCCAGCAGGCGCGCCTGCGCCACCCGCTGGGCTCTGGGCCTTGCGGCGGCAAGGGCAGCCTGCTGGGAGGGTGAGAGAACCAGGTGCCGCTCCAGGTCCAGGGGGAGATGGGAGGCAGCGATCGCCAGAACGTCGAGGTCGCGCCCTTCGAGTCCCGCCGTCGCAAGGCAGCAGGCGATCGCCGCGGTGGGAAATCCCGCATCGTGTTTGATGCGAGTGAACCGTTCCTCAGCGGCCATCGCCACGATCTCCCCGTCAGCCAGCAGACAGGCAGCTGCGTCATGGCCGACACCGATGCCGAGGATGTGCACGGGCGTCAGGGTTCGCTGGTGGAGCGGCGAAGCCGTCGCCGCGCACTCGCGGCCCGGAGGGTCTTGAAGTAAGCCTGGCGCTGGTCCTCCTTGGAGGTGAGGCCGTAGTTGGCCTGGTGGATCCGCCGCTCGAAGACAGTCTCGGAAAGGATGGTGTACTTCAGGCCCGCATCGTGGGCGGCCAGCATCCAGCCCATGAAATCGTGCAGGTCGCCGCTGTCGAAGCAGCCGATGGTGGCGAACGCCTGGTGGCGAAACAGTCCGGAGCAGCGGCTTACGGCTGGTCTTACGTCGAGGATGCGCTCTTCAGAACCGCTGTCGACAAACCGTCGGCCATGGCCGAAAACCATCATCAGACCAGGATCTTCTTCAAGCACCGCCTGCTGCAGGGCGGTCTTCTGAGGAACCCAGCGGTCATCGGCATCGAGGAAAGCGATCAGTTCGCCCCGGGCCGCCGCCACCCCCGCATTGACGGTTTCAGCGATCCCCGCATGCGGTCGACGCAACAACGTGACCCCGGCCTCGGCTGCGACAATATGAGCTCCATCGTCGGTCGAACCATCATCGACGACGATGATTTCGGCCACGGGCACGGTCTGAGTGCGGACGCTGGCCAGCGCCTCAACGATGAACGGGGCCGCGTTGTAAAGCGGCAGGATCACCGACACCCCCTGGCGCCGCGAACCTGGGCTGCTCGTCTGAAAGGTCTGCGCAGCCGTGCCCTCGTTCACGGCTCAGAGCGCTCCGAGCTCGCTGGGCCAGCCCTGGGCATCCACCTCATGGATCGGATCGATCGCCAGCAAATGCTCCATGTCGGTGAAGGTCTCGATTAGTGGGGTTGTGTACACTCCGGGCGCCTCCGGCAATTCTGAAGCGTTTTCGCCCTCCAGAGGCGTGGCGACAAGGAGATCTTCGGCAGTGAGTTGGTCGATAAATTCTGAGATCTTGCGGGCAGCATCAGGGTCAGGGTCAGGTGCTTCGGCGGCGAGAAGCAGGTCGGTTGCTTTACTTCTGCCAACCCCGGCCGCAAGGGCCTGCCAGAGCCAGGTGCCAGAGCCACGAATGTTGTGATAGCGGCCGTTGGCAAGATTGATGACGATGATTTCATCCTCAAAAATCTCGAAGGTGACATCGGGCTCTTGAACCCGGTAATAAATTTCACTCACGACTTTTCCGTTTGGATACGATCAGTGCATCACTGGCACTTTAGGTCACTTTACAGGAAGCGCATCCCCCTCTCCTGCCGCCTGCTGCCGTTCAGCCACCATGACGCTCTCTGCCGACCCTGCCCCACCGCATCGGCAGCGGGGGGGGGGGCTTCACGGCGCCTGGCATGTTGGGTGCTGCGATTCGGCGCCGAGCCCCGGCCGGAAGCGTGACCCCCCGCCGGAAACCTTGACGGCCTTCCCTGAAGCAGTAGTGCTTCATGACTGGTCGTCCTCAGCGGAGCAACAGAATGGGCAAATTCCCCTGCCGGACGCCCTTCGCCTTGGCAACCTTTGCGGGCCGTCGCGCTATGCCTCTTGCATGAAATTCTTGCATGGAATGCATGGCAACCATCAGTAGCCGACAGTGCTGACAGCACTGACTTAGGCGAAGCGGGCCAGGGTCTGGGCGATCCAGTCACTGCCCACGCTTGTCACCCAGATCGCCGCACTTGATTAGGTAAACTCTGCACAAAGACGATCTGGATGGTGGTTGCACCTACTACCAATCTACCGAGATCGGCTTCACCGCCCTAATCGGCAGTCACCATCGGCATTCAGGTGCTTCTCTCGCCCTATCACTCTATCTTGAGCCCTTGAATGACTCTTTTGGGTTACGCCAACTCCTGGTCATGCGGCGACAGGCAACTGGTGCTGGGACAGGAACAGATTGATCAAGACTGCCAGCACCTTGATCTTGCTGCGGTTCTTGGCCAGGCCGGGCAGCCTCGTCTTCTGAAAGTCGAACTGCTGCTTGATCACTCGGGAGGGATGTTCACCTTTGGAGCGGATGTGGGCCTTGGCGGTCTCGATCAGATCTTGCAGCCTTGCTTCTGGTGTGTCCGGTAAGAGCGCGGCGTTTACCGGGTCGCATCACCACCCTGCAGTCCGTTGTCTTGCCTGCCATCTCAGGCCTGTTAGCGATGCCCTGGTATCCAGCCTCCGCGTAGACGACCTTCTCCTCGCCATGCAGCAGCTCGGCTGTCATTCCGAAATACCACTGGTCGTCTTTCTTGGTCTGATGCATCTCAGGATCCCGCTTCCCCTGCTTGTTCTAGTGCCTCCGGCACGCTCGGCCTGCGGCCTCGGTAAGGTGGAACTGTGCGCGGCGATCAAGGTGGCATCAACGATCGTGCCCTCCCTCATCGACATGCCCCGAGCATCGAGGTGAGCCTTGACGGTCTTAAAAATCTGCTCTCCCAAGCCTTGCTTCTCGAGCAGGTGCCGGAAGGTCAGGATCGTGGTCTCATCCGGGATCCGTTCGCTGATCAGATCGATGCCGGCAAAGCGGCGGATTGTGGGCGCCTCGATCAAAGCCTCTTCCCTCGCCGGCTCGCTGAGCGAATACCACTGCTGCAGGAGATGAACCCGCAGTATGGTGGCTAGCGGAAAGAGAGGCCGGCCGCCTTTCTTACTCGCTTTGGGGTAGTGGGGCTCGATGAGCGCGATCAGCGTCTGCCGGGGCACCACGACATCCATCTCAGAGAGAAACTTCTCCCGTTTGGTCTGCTTCTTGGCTGTGGTCAGCTCGTAATCCGAGAAGCCAAGCCACTTGCCCCCCGTCTCCCCAGTCCTGGCCCGAGATTGCAGGCCCATTGTCGCGTGGATGGCCTGGGTTTTCCAAGGTCTCCCTGGTGATCTAAAATGACAACCGCTATTTGAGTTAGCCCCAGAGACTATCACTTGATCATGCCCTTAGTACAAAGTCTCGCAAAGTATTTTCCGCCATGGGCAATGCTGCTAAGCGCAACATCCTAATTCTAACCATTGATGCATGGCGGGCCGACTTCGTCTCATCATTTGCTGGCGTCAGCCTCACTCCAAATCTTCAGCAGCTTGCTGGTCATACAGCCACGTGCAAGCAGGCCTACACGAGTGCTCCATGGACAACCCCCGGCATTGTTTCGATGTTTACCGGTCAGGATGCGCTCAGCCATGGTGTTGGCTTTCGCTGGTCTGAGCTGCATAAAAATACACAAACTTTGCCTAGCCTCCTAGCCAAGACCGGCTACCGAATCCACAATTTTTGCTATAAAACATCATCTTGCAATTATCGTGACTTCGGATTTGCTCCGCAACATGCGCCGGATTACCCCGGCGGGCCAGAAGACAACTTTTTGCCAGAGATTTTGGCCAGGCTTGCAGAGAGTGATGAAAACAGGCCTTGGCTGGGATGGTATCACTACAAGTACGTTCATTTGCCGTACTGGCCGGCTCCTGAGTACCGCCGACTGTTTCTGTCTGATGACCTACAAGTGCCAATCCATGTGCGAGAAACCGTGGGGAGACTGGCCACAATTCCGCGCTGCTCTCATCGTTTCTATTCGCATGATCGGGACATTGTTCAACGTCTTTATGCTGCCAATGTGCTGAGAATGGATGAATTTCTGGGAAAGGTTTTCGAGAGCCTCCGCGCCTCGGGCCAGCTTGAGTCCACAACCATTATTATTACATCGGATCACGGCGATGAGCATTTGGAGCATGGACATCTAGGTCATGCATCGACTGCGCGTCACGCAACGCTGTATGAGGAGGTGTTGCGGATACCTTTGCTGTTGATCGACTCCCGCATCGATGGCCCACACATGATTCGAGAGCTGGTGCAGATTCAGGACCTGATGCCTACGTTGCTATCGCTTGCAGGGGTTATGGCGCCAACCACTTGTCCGGATGCTGTTGATCTGTCACCGCTGCTGTTCGAATCGTTGCGGGGAGACAGGGTCAGCCCATCAACATCCCTGACTTCGTCTCAAGGCTTTCAACGGCCGCTGCGCTTTCATAGTTCACGCATGGGCTTTCAGGCAGAGCGCTGCCATGCGAACCAGAGCATCGTGGGCTTCCGAGAAGGGCCGATGAAGTATGTCGTTGAAAGATTTGGCCGTGAGCGGCGCTGGTTGTTTGATTTAGATGTCGACCCCTTGGAGCAGAACCCACGCCAATTCGGTTCAGCGGTTCGTCAGGCGCATCAGCGGCTGATGGGGCTTTGTCGAGGCATCAATGGCACGCATGCTGATCCGCATGAGCGATCGCCATGGCGTCGGCTCTCTCAACTGTATGGGTGATCCATCGATCCAGAGGCATTGGATCATGAGCAGCAGGTGGGCTATACGAACAGCCAATGTCAACCGGCGTCGCTTCTCGAAGTGCACTCAGCAACGTCGCGATCATGGCATTGGCAACTCGCCCTGCATCCAAGGTGCACAAGTCCAAGGCGCACAATGATTATTCCATTCGCTTCTGTTGACTGCCGATCTGTCGAGAGTTGATCTGATTGGCCTGGCTGAGCACCTCAGCAGCCTCGACTGAGCGGGTCGGCTCCATCAGCTCACGCCAGCGGAACTGCCACTCAAGCTGCTGCGCCCCGGCCTGATCGCCGCTCTGCTGCCCCTCTCCTACCTGGCGCTGCTGCGGCAGCGGATTGTCGACACCCTGGCCCTGATGCTGTTGCTCGTCGGGGCGATCCGGGGTCTGCCGCTGCGCCATGCCACCCCGTTCCTGGGGGTGCTGTTCTGGATAGTGAGATCTGTTCGATGAGCCAGCCCAAGACTCTCGGCATGGTGGTGGATCTGAGCCTCGCCAACTGTCTGGCCTTCTCCTGACGGCTGCTCGCGGCCGGCGCTTTCGCGCCGCCCTCCCTTCCCCTGGTGTTGCCGCTGCCGATTGACAAGCCCGGTTCCGCCTGGCATCGACTCTGCACCCGAGGCTCGGACATGCCGCGGCGGGCGCTGCTCGACGCCAGCCAGAGCCGCACCATCCGCCTGCCGGTGCACATCACCGAGAAGCTGAACCGCATCCGCAACGCGCAGCGGCTGCTCACCATGGGCCTCGGACGCAGCCCGAGCGCCAGCGCTTCGGCCTGGAGGACGACACCCCCCGCGCCCTCAGCGAGATCGGCGAGACTCTGCAGCTCTCGCGGGAGCGGGTGCGTCAGATCGAGACGCGGGCCCTGCTCAAGCTTCGCCAGCCCGGCCACCGCAGCCTGGTGCACCACTACCTGGGCACTCTCGACTGGGAGCGGGACCAGCCCCCAACCCTCGAACCGAGGGCTTAATCTCAGCCAACCTCGCTTCTCTATGACCATTTCAGCCCACCCAATCGATATCGGCATCCCGGAAGCCCAGCGCCAGCAGATCGCTGCCGGGCTCGGCCAGGTGCTGGCTGACACCTCGGTGCTCTACGCCAAGACCCACGGGTTCCATTGGAACGTGACCGGGCCGATGTTCAACACGCTGCACCTGATGTTCATGGGGCAGTACACCGAGCTCTGGAACGCCCTGGATGTGATCGCCGAACGCGTCCGGGCGCTCGGATTCCCCGCCCCCTATGGCGGCAGGACGATCGCCAGCCTCAGCTCCATCGCCGAAACCGATGGGGTGCCGGAGGCGCTGGCGATGGTGCGCGAGCTGGTGGCCGGCCATGAAGCCGTGGCGCGTACGGCCCGCACGATGTTCAGCCTGGCCAGCGAGGCCAACGACCAGCCGACCGCCGACCTGCTCACCCAGCGCCTCCAGATCCACGAAAAAACGGCCTGGATGCTGCGCAGCCTGCTGGAGGGGTGAGGCTGGTGGATCCAGCCGGCGCAGCCGAGGATCCCCACCATCAGGGACCATGGCCTGGCTGGTGGCAGCGGTTGGCGCCCTGGTGGGGTCAGCGGCCAGGTTCGATCTTGCCGCCCAGCCTCGGTATCGTGTCTTCATGGACGACAACGCTCCCTATCGCCGCGACGACCGATCCGAGTTTCGCCGCTCCTCCGGTCGCGAGAGCGAGCCGTTGGACCAGCGACTGGATCGCTGGGTGAGCGCGGGCCGTCAGTTCGTCGATGGGGTGGCGGGTAGCCGACCCGGCTCCCGGCCCACGGCTCGCGGCAGCGAGGCCCGCGGTATGGGCCGTGGAAGTGAAGCCCGCACCGCGGGCCGAGGCGGCTTTGATGGCCTGGGCCGTTGGGTGGAAGAGCGGCTCGACTGGCTGCTGGAAGATGGCGACGATTGGCGCGAACCCTGGCAGGACAGCGGGCCCCGCTCCCCGTCACCAGCGATGGGCTCGCCGAACCCCCGAAACCCGTCCAACCCAGGGACCCGCTCCGAGCCAGCGGATCGGCGCCAGGCCTCGAGCCTGTCGGGCGCGGCCAGTCCGTTGCCCCCCACCAACCGGTTCAGCGCCGATCAGCCCCGGAGCCCGTCCAGCAACTCCGCGATGGCGACCGACTCGGCGCCGCGCCGTCGCTTGGAGGCCCTCTCACGCCGCGGCCTGGCGCCCCAGCCGGCGGCTGCGGCCGCCGATAGCGAGGCCTGGCCCGACGATGACAGTTTCAGCCTGCCCCACTGGCAGCGGCCGACCGCCGCCGGCCGCGTCCCGGAGCCGGAGCCGCCAGCCGCCGACACCTTTGACGCCAGCGGCCGCCCCCTGCCCCGCTCCAGCCGCCGCGCCAGCCGTCGCCCTTGACCCTGCTTGCGACCTGGGCGTTTAAGTTGAGTCCGTTGGTTTAGCAGACAACATGAGCAGCTTGGTGGTCGTGGGTTTCCCCACCGTGAACGAAGCCGAGGAAGTGCGCCGGGTTCTCGTTGAGGTTCAGAAAGAAGCGTTGATTGCGTTGGAGGATGCGGTCGTCGTCGAGCATGACGTCGACGGCAAGATTCACCTGCGCCAAGCCCTCAATCTCACCACCGCCGGGGCCATCGGCGGCGGTTTCTGGGGCTCGCTGGTGGGGCTGCTGTTTCTGAATCCAATCCTGGGGGCAGCTGTGGGTGCCAGCATCGGCGCGGCCTCGGGTTCACTGTCGGATCTGGGCATCAACGACAGCTTCATGCGCGAGGTGGGTGAAACCCTGCCGGCGGGCACGGCCGCCCTCTGCCTGCTGGCCCGCGATTCAACGCCCGATCGCCTGATCGACCGGCTTCGCTCCCATGCCCCTCACGCCCGCTTGCTGCGCACCAACCTCAGCCACACCGACGAAGCGCGCCTGCGTCAGCTGCTGGAACAGGCGAGCAAGGAGGCCGAAGCCCTGCGCCTTTCCTGAGCGGCTGGACCTGAAAGCTGCAGCCCCGGTCCCGCAGGGCCCGGTTCACGGGACGCACCAGCTCCCGGGGCATGTCGACAGCCATCTCCTCGGCCGAAACGCTGATCGCCGGTGATCCCTGCTGCAGGGCGCTGAGCAGGTCAGCCCAGAGGCCTACCAGGTTGCGCTGCTGCAGGGGTTCCAAGCCCTGGCTTTCCAGGTGGGGCCCACAGCCCTCCCGGTTCCAGAGCGCCTGATGGTGATGGTCCGCCGGCTGGCAGAGGGCCAGGCCGGCTTCAAGGGCTGTCGCGGTGGGGGCGCCGCCTTTGTGGCGCAGGCCGGCCAAGCCGAGGATCTTGCCGGTGTGCACGGCCGAAATGCCATAGAGGCGGCCGAGATCGGTGAGGCTCAGCCAGTTCACTTCGCTGCGAGCCGACGCCTGGCTGTCCGGACTGGCGGTGGGGGATTGGGGGTTGGCCATCGGGCTGGAATCGATGCCCGCATCCTGCTCATGTCGCGCAGAGCGTCAATCTGTCAAGTTGAAAACGTGACGATGGGGCACTGACTTTGTGAAACGTCATGAAGCTTTTCTGCTGCTTGCGGTTCCTTGGCGGCTCCCAGCCAGGTCTCCAGCAGGGGTGAAAACACTTCGCGGATCACGGTCAGCTCCCGCCCCTGGCGGAAGAAGCGGTAATGGCGGCTCCAGAAGGGGCCGGCCTGGCCGAAGCGTTGCTCCAACCAGGGGGCTGACACCTGGCCGAGGCCGTCCACTTCGCGGAACAGCTCGGTGCGGCCGCTGGTGAGGCTGCGCCAGATCGGCTGATGGCGGTCGCGGAGGTGGGCTTCGGCTTCGCGCTGATTCCACCAGCTTTCAGCCCAGCCCAGGGTGTGGGGGCCGCAGTTGAGCCACACCTGGCGACGCAGCAGCGGCGGCTCCAGCTCCGCCACCTCCAGCGGCGCTCCGGTGGCCGGCCCGAGCAGGGGGGCCATGGCGATCAGTTCCACTTCCACCGGTGAGCCGGTGAGCAGTTGCAGATGGCGGGTGGGGCTGCCATCGCCGAGCAGCAACAATTTCCAGCCGCCGCTGAGTTGGCTGCCTGCCGTGGCGGCCTCCACATCGGCGAAGATGGCCTGCCACAGCGGCGTGGGCGAAGCCAAGAGCCGTTCTGGAGTGATGGCGCTGAGCTGGGCTGCCTGGGCCTGGTCTGGACTCGGGATGCGACGACTGGGCATGGGGGCGCCCTTGAAGGGATTGAGCCTAGGAACGGGGTGCTCTGCGCCGCTGCGCCGCCACCCCTTCGCCCCGGATCGTCGTTGCAGCCGTCGAGTCAGAAGCCGTTGATGATCGACACCTGCCGCAGCTCGTCGCCTCGTTCAATCAGGGCGGTCTCGCCAGCGGCACTGCGCAATCTCCAGCCGCTGGAGCCGATCGTTTCGCCACTGCCGACGCTCATCGAGCTGCCGCCCACCAGGAAGATGGCCGAAGCCGCCTTGCCGGCGGCACCCACCACACCCACCAGTTGGGGCAGGGGGGCGCTGCTGGCGGCTGGTCGGGGGGGCGTGCTGGTGGCTGGTGTCGCTGGAGGCCTGGCCATCACCTGGGGGCTCAGCGGCACACGCAGCAGTCCGGCGGGAGTGCTGCCGGATCCGGGCAGGTGGGCGAGCTGCTCGATCCAGGGCTCCTCCGGTGGCGGTGGCGGCAGGCCATCGGCACGGGTGTCCGCCGCCGCCAGTCCTGGCTGGGGCAGGCTCGGTGTGGCCGGCTCCGGTCCGGTGAGGGGCGTCGTCGTGGCGGGGCCGAGGTTGCGCAGTCGCTCCACCAGCAGCAGGTTGCGTTCCTGGCTGAGGCTCTGCTGCAGCCGGTTCCAGTGGGAGACGTAGAAGGCCGAGCTGGCGGCGCTCACCAGGCCCACTCCCACCAGGGCGGTGATCAGCAGCAGCGATTGGTCCTGGCGGCGGCTGGCGGCCGCTGCGGCCTGCGGGGCGTCGTGCTGCGCTCCGCGCCTGGGGTTGGCCTGGGGGTGAGGCTTGCTGGCCTGGCCGCCCGGTCTGTGGTGCCCTGGGCCCGATCCCTCAACCTCACCCCCAGCGACATCGATCGTGGCCTCCGGATCGAAGACCCGATTCATCATCTGCTCGGCCTTCAGCTCCCAGTAGGCGCGGGAGCGCGGGATGCCGCGGAGTGGCCGGGGTGCCTCGCTGTGGGGTGGGGTTCCGGGTGGGGTCGCACTCACCGGCGGACGCTGTGACTCAACAGTGGCCCGACTGTACCGGCGGTTCCCCGCCCTGACGAGCGGCCTGGGCGCTCTGGCGTCGCTGCAGCTCCAGCCACAGCAGCAGGGCCGTGACATCGGCCGGGCTCACCCCGGGAATCCGGGCCGCCTGGCCGAGGCTGTGGGGCTGCACCTGGGCCAGCTTTTCGCGCGCTTCCGCTGAAATCGTGCCGATGGTGGCGTAGTTGAGATCGCTGGGCAGGGGGCGACCCTGCTCGCGCCGCACCTGCTCGATCTGTTGCTGCTGCCGTGCCAGATAACCGCTGTATTTGATGTCGATCTCGGCGCCTTCGCGCACGGCCAAGGCCAGTTGCCCATCGGCCAGACCATGGCGCACCAGGTCGTCGCTGTGGCACTGGGGCCGCCGCAGCAGCTCGGCCAGGGTGATCGAGCCCCGGATCGGGGCGCCGGTTTCGGCGGCCACCGCGGCGGCGACTGGATCACTCACCTTCAAGCGCACGGTTTCGAGGCGCTGCTTCTCGCTGTCGATCGCCGCCTGCTTGGCCTCAAACAGCTGCCAGCGGCGCTCGTCGATCAGGCCCAGCTCCCGGCCCAGGGGCGTCAGGCGCCGGTCGGCGTTGTCGCCCCGCAGCACCAGCCGGTATTCGCTGCGGCTGGTGAGCACCCGGTAGGGCTCGCGCAGATCCTTGGTGATCAGATCGTCGATCAGGGTGCCGAGATAGCTGCCCTCGCGGGGGAAATGCACCGGCGTCTGGCCGCGCACCAGGCGGGCGGCATTGAGGCCGGCCACCAGACCCTGGCCGGCGGCCTCCTCGTAGCCGGTGGTGCCGTTGAGCTGACCGGCGCAGAACAGACCGGCCAGCCGCTTGGTTTCGAGGCTGGCCTTGAGCTGGGTGGCAGGCAGATAGTCGTACTCCACCGCATAGGCGGGCCGCAGCATCACGCACTGCTCCAACCCTGGCAGCGTGCGCAGCAGCTCCAGCTGCAGCCGTTCCGGCAGGCCGGTGGAGAAGCCCTGCACGTAGAGCTCAGGGGTGTCGCGGCCCTCCGGTTCCAGGAAGATCTGATGGCTGTCCTTATCGGCGAAGCGCACGATCTTGTCTTCGATCGAGGGGCAATAGCGGGGACCTTTGCTGTCGATGAAGCCGCCGTAGATCGGCGTCAGGTGCAGGTTGTCCCGAATCAGCTGATGGGTGGCGGCGGTGGTGCGGGTGATGTGGCAGCTCATCGGCTCGCCGCTCACCCAGGCGGCCGGATCGAAGGAGAAGAAGCGGTCGTGGGCGTCGCTGGGCTGCTCTTCGAGGCTGTCCAGGGCCACGCTGCGCCGATCCACCCGGGCGGGGGTGCCGGTTTTGAGCCGATCGGTGCTGAAGCCGAGGGCCTGCAGCGCTTCGGTGAGCCCCTCGGCGGGCTGCTCGCCGGCGCGACCCGCCGGCAGCGACTGGCTGCCGACCCAGATGCGGCCGCCCAGGAAGGTGCCGGTGGTGAGAATCACCGCCTCAGCGGCGTAAACGCTGCCGAAGTAGGTGCGCACACCGAGCACCCGACCGATGGGGCCGCTGGCCTGGGAGCTGGCCGGCTGGTCAGCCTGGGCGGCCGCGGTCGGGCCGTCGCCGACCGCGCATTCCACCTCCAGGTCGGTCACCATCGCCTCCCGCAAGGAGAGGTTGGGGGTGTGTTGCAGCAGTTGCAGCATCTGGCGGGCATAGGCCCGCTTGTCGGTCTGGGCGCGCAGGGCCCACACCGCCGGGCCGCGGCTGGCGTTGAGCACCCGCTTCTGCAGCGCTGTGGCGTCCGCCAACCGGCCGATCACGCCGCCGAGGGCATCCACCTCATGCACCAGCTGGCTCTTGGCGGGGCCGCCCACGGCCGGGTTGCAGGGCTGCCAGGCGATGCGGTCGAGGTTGAGCGAAAACAGGGCGGTGTTGAGGCCCAGTCGGGCGGCGGTGAGGGCCGCCTCGCAGCCAGCGTGGCCGCCACCGACCACGATCAGATCAAAGCTTTCGCTGGGGGTGCTGCTTAAGGCCATGGGGGGATTCTCTCTGGCCCGCTGCCCCGCTGGGGCCAACGGCGGCGCCCCCGGGGACTGGCTTGGAAGCGAGCCCCCGGGGGGAGCAGCGTTCCGCTGAAGGGCGCAAGCCCAGGGCTCCGCCCCACAGCCGGGATCCCGCTGTGTTGCAGTAGGGATAACTGAGGCGTATCCCCATCACTTTTGCGTCACCCCCGTCCGCGGACGCCGCTCCCGCCCCCAGTGCCGCCACGGTGCGGGAGTATCAGGAGTACGCCCGGGAATTGCGGCCGCTGCTGCCGCCGGAGGCCTTCCGCACCAATCCGGATCGCCTGGCCCTGGTGCTGATCAACCTGGCGATTCTGGCGCTGGGCTGGGGTCTGGCCCAGCAGCTGGACCGCTGGCCGCTGCCGTGGCTGCCGCTGTTTCTGCCCTTTGCCCTGGTGATGGGCAACAGCATCGTTGTGCTGCTGTTCGCCTCCCACGACCTGCTGCATGGCAATGCCCTGCGCCAGCCCGGTTGGCGCCGGGTGGTGGGCCTGGTGGGCCTGGCGGTGCTGTGGATGCCGCCAACCCTGTGGCAGGCGGTTCATAACCGGGAGCATCACGGCAACACCAATGCCCTGGCCGATCCCGATCGTGGCTATCTGGAAAGCCAGCGTGCCAGCTGGGGCTCCTGGATTCAGCATCAATTCATCCCCTCCAATGAGGTGAAGCCCCTGGGCCTGCTGATCGGTGCAGGCGGCTCCTGGTTTGTCCATAATTTGCGCACGCTGATTTCTGTGCTGCAGGGCGAGGGCAGCGGGGGCACGGCCGCTCCGACCCAGTTTTCGGTGAGCCCGCTGGAGCGCCGCCGCATTTTGTTGGAACTGGCCCTGATTGCGCTGGGCCATGGGGCGGTGGTGCTGGCGATCGGCCTGAAGCCAGCGCCGTTGCTGCTCGGCTATCTGCTGCCACTGTGGTTGGGTTATGCCGGTGCCATGGCCTACATCTTCACCAATCACTTTTTGTCACCATTGAGCGAGATCAACGATCCGCTGCTCCACACCTTGTCTTTGCAGGTGCCGCGCTGGGTGGATGCCTTGCACCTCAACTTCTCGCACCATGTGGAGCACCACATCTTTCCCAGTCTCAATACAGACTATTATCCAATGGTGCGACGTTTGTTGCTTGATCGCTATGG
>CAMBZX010000016.1 GCA_945872185.1 Synechococcus sp. UW140
AGAGGCTTGACAAGTCAATCCTCCCGATTCATCATGGAACAACGAGGTGCATCTGCGCCTCCAGGATGACAGCCCGTCATTCCACCCTGTTCACCCTCTGATCAGGGCATTCGGGCCTCGGGATTTACACCACGCAAAGGGACGCGGCCGCGAGCGGCGGCTGTAACAACTGCGACGCTCCATGTCGCTAAGGCTGATCGGTTCCTGCAGATTCGCCAACATCCACTGCACCAGTGCGTCATGGCTGAAGGGATCCTGCTGGCGCTCCTCCAGGCCAAGCTCCGGGGCGATGGTGCTGGTGATGCTGTTAGCACCATCGCCGTGCAACAACTGTGGCAGCAGCAGCATCACCAGCAGGCGACGCACCAGGTCGTCGAGCTGCAACATCGGGTTGACGTTGCCGCTGGCGGCGATCGCCCCGTGGATCAGCTGCAGGCTCTGTTTCAGCAGGTTCTGCACCCTGCCGAGGCGACGATCAGCCTGCCGATCGAACACGGTGGTGCGTCGCAGAGCCGCTTGAATGGCGAGGGAGCCCTGTGCTGATCCGGTCATGGCGGCGGCCACCGGCATCAGGCTCTCGGGGGGAAAGGTGAACACCACCGCAGCACAGACGTTGGCATGAATGCGCAGCTGCGATTCCTCCTGACTGAGAAACAGGCCGTCAGCCTGGAAGCGATAGGTTCGCCCTTCCACCTTGTAATCGTTGATGGCCAGCTCCGGTACATAGGGAAGCACCAATTGGGCATTCCCCTGCCGTTCGAGGCTGCCATCGAATCCTGAACCGAAGCTCGAGAGCAGGCTGAGATCCCCCAGCTGCACCGCGGCAGACTTGTTGAAAAAGGGTTGGAGCGGGTCCAGGGCGTCCCAGGTGGCCACCTTCACCGGCAGCACCTGATCCAGCACCCCCCCGAAGACGACGGCGTCATGGGATGTCATCGCGAGCTGAGGCAGCTCCAGCAGCGGCATCCCCCAGGCATCGACTGCGGCCACGGCTGTTTCTTGGCCAATGGCTGTTGCCTGGCTCCTGGCTGTTGAGTTGCCCATGGCCATGTTCCGGAACCTCGCTGTTGGCGCTGCCTGCACCGTTCCGTCCGGGTGGATTCAGGGGATGGCCTGCGGCCTATCCGCCTGACCCTGCCTTGACGGCGAAGTCGACGGGCCTATTCCGGCCCATGGTGGTGCATGGGGCCCCATCACGCAGCGCATTGCTGTAGCAATTTGCACCGGTAGGGAATTCGTGCGTTTTGTGCCGAGATGATGCAGGGAAGGGGCCCAGTCCCTTACCGGTTAAAGCCAGTGATGGTGATAGGGATGGGCGGCTGGGAACAGGTGACTGAAGGCCACGGCGATCAGCAGCAGTAGCAGCAGCAGCAGCAGTAGTAGTAGTAGTAGTAGTGATCCAGCCAGAACGGGCATCAATACAAAGTTGGGTCTGGCTGCCAGCAGGTTGCGCGGTTGGGCCAGGGGCTTTCGGGGTGACCGAAAAGCAGGACGGTGGCGGCCCCCAGGGGTGCCGCAATCAGCGGCTAGTGGCTTCAGGCGCTGAGCAGACCCAGCAGGGTGATGGCGATCAAAGCGCCAAGCCAGGCCCTGATCGCCTGGCTTGGCTGAAAGTGGGGCTGATAGCTCGCCCCCCGTTGGCGTTGCTGGGGCACAAACCAGGGAAGTCAGCCCAGTCCCATCCGGTTTCGGTATTGTTGCGAATGGTTTAGCCGTTGGTCACGATGCGCTGGAACATGTAGCCCATGCCCCGAGCCGTGATGATCAGCTCCGGATTTTCGGGATCCTCTTCCAGCTTGGCCCTCAAGCGCGAGACATGCACGTCCACCACTCGGGTATCGGCATGGCGCTCCGGCGTGTAACCCCAGATTTTGGTGAGGATGTCGGCGCGGCTCAGAGGTTCCCCTGAGCGGCTCAACAGCAGTTCCAGTAAGCCGAATTCCATACCCGTCAGCCGGATCCGGTCGTCGCCGCGGAACACCTGGCGCTTGGCGGTATTGATGCGCAGCCCACCCACCTCAATGCCGTTGGAGGTGGCCGGCCGCTGACTGCCATTGCCGTTGCCGTTGCCGTTGACCCGCCTCAACACACAGCGGATGCGGGCTTCTAGCTCCTTGGGACTGAAGGGCTTCATCAGATAATCGTCGGCTCCCAGTTCCAGGCCCAGGATGCGGTCCTTCACCTCCGAGAGAGCCGTGAGCATGACGATCGGCACATCCGAAATCTTGCGCAGCTCCTGAATGACGCCATAGCCGTCAAGCTTCGGCATCATCACATCGAGTACCACCAGATCGGGCTCGACCGTGGGGAACAGATCGAGAGCTTCCTCGCCATCCGAGGCCGTGGCCACGGTGTAGCCCACCATCGACAGGCGGGTTTCCAGGATGCGGCGGATACTGGCTTCGTCGTCCACCACCAGGATGGTTCCCTTGCTGCCGGCCGCCTCACGTCCGTCTGTGCCGGAATGGGGAACGGATGCGGTCATGGTGGACTCGACTCAGGGGTGGGTAGACGGGCCTACGCAGGCCCTTCACATCGCCGCGACGATCCTCTCAGACAGCGCGTCGAGGGGCTGGCGGTCGAGGTGCTAGGGATTCAGTCCTCTTGGGCAGTTTCGGCCGGAGCAGGCTTGTCGCTGTCCTGGAGCGATGGATAGGTGGCCCGGGTGAAGGCCGAAATCTCGCGTCGCACCTTGGCGCGAAAGCTGCGAGCTGTTTCGCCCTCGAGCACCGGATAATCGGCCGCGGCTGGCTGCACGTCGCCCCGCAGAGGCTTCCAGCTGGTGGGGCCCTGGAGTTTCAGGGCCTCCAGGGGGGCGGCGTAGTCGTAGTGGATGACCCGGCCGAGGGAAGCGGCTTCTGTCGCCCAACGTTCCCGCTCCGGCAGAAAAAGTTTGGCCTTCAACGTGTCCGGCAAGCCCAGAACAGGCTCGTAGTACTCCAGAGCACGGAGTTCTTCCTCCAGAATGATCGGCCAGGCCGCCTCTTCCTGGGGATCCAGCCCGAGCGCGCTGGCGCTGGCCTGCATCGCCGCGAGGTGGAAGCTCAGCCAGCGATGGTGGGCCTTCTCGGCCAGGGTTTTCCTGGCGGCGCCACGCCCGGACTTGGGACGTTTGGGCAGGGCTGCTTCTGCTTTGCGCAGCAACTGCCGCTCCTCCCGCTCGAGGTTGATGGCACCCCAGCGTTGTCGGTATTCCCAGAGCTCCTCATAGACCCGCACCTCCTCGGCGCTCCAGCCCAGCTCACGCAATTCTGCCGAGCGACAGCCTTCTTCCTTCACCATGGGGAGTCCGGTCTCCTGCGGCTGGCACAGTAAACCTTGGTGCCCGATGGCAGCTCTTTTGCCTGGGGGGTTTCCCCGCATGGGCTCAAGCTGGGCTTGCCGGCGCGGGGCTATCGAGGATCTGGTGCAAAACTGCGGCAGCTTTCCCTCATTACTGCGGCTCACGCCCGCCGGAGCCCCTCGATTCGGCATCCGCCAGCCGTGGGGAGGTCAGCGCTGGGGGGTTGGGGGGATCGCCGGAGGCGGGGCGAGTGGCCTGGTGCCTCAGGTCCTGGACTGCTCACCGCAGCAGGCTGGGACTGGGATTGATCGGGGCATCCATCGGAAACCGTGCAGCTTCCGGGGGGCGGCGGGCTGCCAGCGCCTCAGCCGCCTGGATGGCCATGGCCTGGCTGGCCTCAAGCCCAGTGGTGTTGGCGATGCGTCGACCGGATCCATCGCTCCTGCCGGGATCCGCGCCTCCTGGTCGGCTGCCGTTGCTATGGGCTCGTTGATAGTGTCTGCCCTGGGAGTTTCAGGGGAATCGCTGAACAATCTGCTCCTGAGGGTGGCGCGCAGCACTCCACTCCTAGATTCGTTGTCCTTGCTTGGGTTTGGCCGTGCTGCGTTTCATTGCCAACGTCATCTGGTTTCTGTTCGGTGGCGTGGTGATGGGCTTGGGCTGGTGGCTGGCCGGGCTGGTGGCAGCGCTCACGATCATCGGCATTCCCTGGGCTCGGGCTTGCTTCGTGATTGGCACGTTTTCCTTCTGGCCCTTCGGCAAGGAAGCCATCAGCCGAGCCGAACTCAGTGGCAAGGGCGACCTCGGCACCGGTCCGCTCGGTTTCGTCGGCAACGTGATCTGGTTCCTGCTGGCCGGTTGGTGGTTGGCGGTGGGGCATCTGGTTTCGGCCCTGGCGTGCTTCATCTCGATCATCGGGATTCCCTTCGGCCTCCAGCACCTCAAGCTCGCCCTGATCGCCCTGGCCCCGATTGGCTTGGCCGTGGTGCCGATTCGGCGTTGAACTGCTGTTGATCGTTGGCAGATTTTGCTCAGATCCCGTTTCGGTGCCGTTCCGGCTGCACGCCCAAGTCAAGATCAGCCCATGCCTGTGCCCACCCCCCGCCCTGAGGGTTCCGCTTCACACAGCGGCGCCGAAAAGTTTGCCTACCAGAGCTGTCAGGCCCATGGCCAGGGCCCCCCAGAACAGCATCCGCAGGCTGCCGGTGCGGATCGACGCCCCACCGGCCCAGGCGGCCAGCCCACCCAGGGCGGCCAGCGCCAGCAGGGCAATCACTGTGGTGATCAGACTGATCTGAGCAGGCGGACTCAGCAGGATCGTGAGCAGCGGCAGCAACGCTCCTGCCGTGAAGCTGGCGGCGGAGGCCAGGGCCGCCTGGATCGGTCGGGCCCGCAGGATTTCGCTCAGTCCCAGCTCGTCGCGGGCATGGGCCCCGAGGGCGTCATGGAGGGTGAGCTGCTCGGCCACCTGCCGTGCCAGAGCTGGCTCCAGGCCGCGTTGGCGGTAGATCTCGGTGAGTTCCGCCAGTTCTCCGCCCGGATCCAGGCTCAGCTCCTGGCGCTCCCGGGCCAGATCCGCCGCCTCCGTATCCGCCTGCGATTGCACCGAGACGTACTCCCCCGCTGCCATCGACATCGCTCCGGCCACGATCGCCGCCAGGCCAGAGAGCAGCAGGGTCTGGCGATTGGCGCCGGCAGCGGCGATACCCACCACCAGGCTCGAGACGGAGATGGTGCCGTCGTTGGCGCCGAGCACCACGGCCCTCAGCCAGCCCACCCTGTGGCTGTTGTGGCGCTCGCGATGGTGCAGGGAGGGCATGGCCAGGGGGTCAGGAGTTCACGCCTCTCAGCTTGTCCACCAGCCTCAGCCGGTGTTCCTCCAGGGTGTCGATCGCGAACAGGATCCACATCAGTTCGAGATTCATTGCGGCCGGGAGCTGGTTGCTCTGATACGAAGCCATCTCATGTCGATGAATCTGACCCGCTTCCAGCTTGGCGAGGAGTTCGGCCAGTACAGGGTCTATCGCCACTCCAGTTCTGATCACAGTCCAGGCGAGATTATGGAGGAGGTACGGACGGGCGCGAGGATGGTGACACCTTCGCCCTGACAGCTGCGTGCAGGGCTCCAACCGCGGACAGCTGAGCGATTCGCCTGCTCAGCACCTGCTGCTGCTGGCTGGCGGTGGCCACAGCCATGCCTTGCTGCTGCGTCTTTGGGCCATGGATCCGGCCCGTCGTCCTGCCAGCAGCTTGATCACCCTGGTCAATCGCAGCAGCACCGCCCTCTATTCCGGCATGGTGCCGGGGCTGGTGGCGGGCCTCTACCAACGGCCTGAGTGTGCGATCGACCTGCGCCGACTCTGCGGCCTGGCCGGTGTGAGCTTCATTCAGGCGGAGATCACCAGCCTCGATCTTGGCGGCCGGCAACTGGGACTGGCGGGGCGGCCGTCCCTGGCCTTCGACACCCTCAGCCTCGATGTCGGCGCGCTCACGGCTGCGGGAGCAACGGCTGAAGATCGCCAGCTGGAAGTTTGCCTGGTGGATGGTTGCCAGGTGGATGGTCGCCATGAGCTGGCGGTGAAGCCGCTGGAGCCCTTCCTGGCCTGGAGCGAGGCCCTGACGCCGGGATCGAGCGTGCGCATTCGGGGTGGTGGTGCCGCGGCGGTGGAACTGGCGCTGGCTTTGCGGTGTCGCGGCGTGGCCAGTCGCCTGTTGCTGCGCGGGGACGCACTCCATTTCGACTCCCGCGCCGCCCGGCGGGCCGTGGAGCGGCTGCTGGTCGAGGCGGCGATCCCGCTGGAGCGCCAGGCCACGGCCCAGGCTGGGGCGGATCTGGCCTGCACTGGCAGCCGGGCCCCAGCCTGGCTGGCCGCTGCAGGGTTGCCGGTGCAGCCCAGCAGCGGCCGGGTGCTGACGGAGCCGACCCTGGCGGTGATCGGCCATCCCCACCTGTTCGCCGTGGGTGATTGCGGCCTGATCGCCGCCTCGCCTCGGCCGCCGGCGGGGGTGTGGGCCGTGCGCGCCGCCCCGGTGCTGGCCACCAACCTGCAACGTCAGCTGCAGCAGCCTGGCTCTGCCCTGCAGTCCTGGGCGCCGCAGGCCTGGGCCCTGCAGCTGCTGGGCGTGGGCGGGGCGCCGGCGGCTGCCAGCGCTCCGGGGCAGCCCCGGGCCCTGGCCCTCTGGGGACCGTTGGCCTTTGGCCCCTATCGCTGGCTGTGGCTGTGGAAGGACTGGATCGACCGCCGCTTCATGGCCCGTTTTCATGACCTTGGCGCTGTTGCGGTCAGGACTGACGCCGATCCCAGGCCCCAGGCCCTCGCTTGCCGCGGCTGCGGCGCCAAGCTGGCGGCGCAGCCCCTGGTGGCAGCCCTGGCCCGGCTTGATCCCAGCGGGCAGGTACCAGCAGCCGAGGATGCAGCCGTGCTCGGGCTCACGGCCGAGGGCGATCTGCTGCTGCAGAGCCTTGATGGCTTTCCCGCCCTGCTGGAAGATCCCTGGCTCAATGCCCGCCTCACCACCTTGCATGCCTGCAGCGATCTCTGGGCCTCCGGTGCCTCGCTGCAGTCGGTGCAAGCTCTGGTGACCGTGCCCCAGGCCGCGGCGCCCCTGCAGGAAGAGCTGCTGCTGCAGACCCTGGCGGGGGTGCGCTCGGTGCTGGAGCCCCTCGGTGCGGCCCTGATCGGTGGCCATACCCTGGAGGGCCGCGATGGGGCCGGTCTGGCCCTGGCGCTTACGGTCAATGGCCGCGTATCGCCGGGGCAGCACTGGCCCAAGGGGCCCCTGCGCCCCGGCGATGTGCTGTTGCTGAGCCGATCTTTGGGCAGTGGCGTGTTGTTTGCGGCGGCGATGGCGGGGGCCGCGGAGCCCGAGTGGATCGATGCGGCGCTCTCGGAGATGCAGGTCAGTCAGGCCGAGCTGGTGCCACTGCTTGCCGCCCATGGCGTCCGGGCCTGCACCGACGTGACCGGCTTTGGGCTGCTGGGCCATCTGGGCGAAATGCTGGTGGCCTCTCCGGGCGTTGGCGTGGAGCTTGATCTGGAGGCAATCCCGGCCCTGCCAGGAGCTCTGGTGTTGCTGCAGCAGGGATTTGCCAGCAGTCTGGCCCCAGCCAATGCCAGTGCCCTGGCGTTGCTGGAGGGGCCCGTGCGCTTGGTTGCCACCAGCACCGCAGTGCCCCCGCGCCTGGCCCTGGTGCTCGATCCCCAGACCTGTGGCCCGCTGCTGGCAGCCGTGCCGGCGGATCAGGCGGCCGCGGCTCTGCAGGCCCTGCACGCTGCCGGCTTCGCTGAGGCGGCCCTGATCGCCACAGTGGTGGCAGGCCAGCCGGCTTAGTCCGCTGTCAGCAGGCCCCGTTCCAGCAGCTCCTGGGCCGCCGCCGTCGGGCTGAGCTGGCCCAGCTCCACCGCAGAGACGTGATGCTGGCTGAGTTCGTGGTCGTAGCAGCGGTCGTAGTAGTCGAGCATCTGCAGGCAGGCGGTGGCCCAGTCCCGTTGTTCGATCGCCTCCAGGGCTGCTGCCGTGCGCTGGGGGCCGAGCCGTTTGGCGATGCGGTGGGTGGCTTCGGCCAGGGCCTGTGGGTCCTGCACCCCGTAGATCGTCACCAGATGGGCCACGCGCTGGTCCAGCGGCCGCTGCACTTCCAGCATCGGGGCCGCTCGCATCTGGCGCCAGAGGCCGGCGGGGATGCGACAGCGGCCCACTTGGGAGCTCTCCGCCTCCAGCCAGATCGCCGTGGCTCCTTCCAGACGGCAGAGGGCCGCGGCCAGCCGGTTTTCGTAGTGCTCGCTGCTGGGCTGGGGCGGCAGTCCCAGCCCGCCGAAGCTGCTGCCGCGATGGTGGGCCAGGCCCTCCAGGTCCACCATCGCCACGCCTCGATCCGCCAGGGCCAGCAGCAGCTCCGTTTTGCCGCAGCCGGTGCGTCCCCCCAGCAGTCGCAGGGGCCAGGGTCGCTCGAACAGTGCCAGCACCCAGCGGCGATAGGCCTTGTAGCCCCCCTCCAGCAGCAGCACCGGCAGATCGAGCTGGTCGGCCAGCCAGGCCACCGAAGCCGAGCGCATGCCACCGCGCCAGCAGTGGATCCGCAGGGGGGCCGTGGGGGAGCGGCCGTCCTGTGGTTGGGCGCTGGTCGTGAGGGCTGTGGCCAGGGCTTCCATCCGCGGTCCCACCAGGGCCAGGCCTTGCAGTACGGCCGCTTGGCGGCCCTGCTGTTTGTAGAGAGTGCCGATCTCGGCCCGTTCGGCGTCAGTGAAGAGGGCCAGGTTGGTGGCGCCGGGGATGTGGCCCTGGGCAAACTCCGCCGGGCTGCGCACGTCGAGGATCGGCCCCTCGCCCGCCAGAAACGCCGCAATCGGCAGGGATGGAATCATGGCGGCAGGGGGCCTACCGCTCCACTCTCTCCCGCGGGGGCATCGGGGCAGGGGCGCCCCGAACGAGAAAAAGATGCGGCGGCAGCCTGAATCGACGCCTGATTCACGGGCGGAGCCCCTTCGCGGAGCCAGCCACCTTCCCAAGCCTGCAGTGGCGCTCGGCTGGTTGACGGCAGCGCCGCGGAGCTTGGCCAACACCGCCCGCTCAAAGCCAGGCACAGGTTTGCGATTGGCCTCATGGAGTCATCTGGGTCATCAAGCATCAAGGGGGTTTGGGGTGACCGGTTCAGGATGGCGGGGTGGTGGCGCCTGCCGCTTCCTCCACCCCCCTGAGTTTCTTCGGCTTAGAGAGTCCTGATACGGATGCACTTCACCCTTTCCCTGGCCACTGAGGCTGCTGTCGCCTGCTACGACATCACCGCCGAACTCAAGGCACGCCTGGAGGCCAGTGGCCTCCAGGACGGGGTGTTGGTGGCGGTGACCCAGCACACCACCACGGCCCTGGTGATCAATGAGGCCGAGGAGCGGCTGATGGCCGACATCGCCGAGTTCTTCGGTTCCCTGGTGCCGGCGGATCATCCCTGGCGGCACAACGATCTGCACCTGCGCACGGTGCCCCCCGATGAACCGCGCAATGCCCATTCCCATCTGATCGCCCTGATGCTCGGCAGCCAGCTGAGCCTGCCGATCGTGGACGGCCGTCTCGGCCTGGGGCGCTATCAATCGGTGCTGCTGGTGGAGCTCGATGGGCCACGGCCGCGCCAGGTGCTGGTGCAGTTGCTTGGCTCCATGGTTCCGCCGGGCTGAGCCGGCCCACCCGCCTGGGCCGAGGCGGCTTCGCCGATTGAGTGCCAGCATTGAGACCAGGCCAGGATCTGGGGCGTCAAGCCTCGTTCGCTCCTCACGGTTCCAGCCTTGGCGCCAGCCCAGAGAGCCCCGACCAGAGGCTCTCTGCCCGCTTCCCTGTTCTCAGACTTGTTCTCCCCACCACTTCATGACCATCCGCAGCCGTGCCACCGCTGTTCTGGCCGGGCTCAGCCTGGTGCTCACACCCCTGCTTGCACCGATGATTGTGGGGGGCACCCTGCGACCTCAGGCGGTGGCGGCCGAGCCGGCCAGAACGGCCCGGGTGCTGCGCCTCGGTGCCATCCCCGATCAGAAGCCCGAGAAGCTCAATCGGCTCTATCCCTTGGTGGCCAGTGAGCTCAGCCGCCAGCTCGGGGTGACGGTGAAGTACGTGCCGGTGGTGGACTACACCGCCGCCGTGACCGCCTTCCGCACCGGCGATCTGGATCTCGTCTGGTTCGGTGGGCTCACGGGCGTCCAGGCGCGGCTGCAGAAGCCCGGCTCGCGGGTGCTGGCGCAGCGCGACATCGATGTGGCCTTCCACAGCATCTTCATCGCCAACACCGGCAGCGGTCTTCAGCCCTTCAGCCAGCAAAAGGGTCTGGCCCAGTTGAAGGGCAAGCGGTTCAGCTTTGGCTCGGAGAGCTCCACCTCGGGGCGCTTGATGCCCCAGTATTTCCTTGCCCAGGCAGGTGTGAAGCTTTCTGATTTCGCCGGCGGTGCCCCCGGCTTCAGTGGCAGCCACGACGCCACGATCGCCCTGGTGCAGAGCGGCACCTATGACGCCGGCGTGGTGAACGAACAGGTGTGGCGTTCCAGCCTGCACGATGGCAAGGCCAAGCGTTCCAAGGTGGTGGCGATCTGGAAGAGCCCCGGTTATCAGGACTATCACTGGATTGCTCAGGGGGATCTGGATCAGCGCTTCGGCAAGGGCTTCACCCTCAAACTGCAGCAGGCGATCCTCAGCTGGCGGCCCAGTGATCCGCAACAGAAGCAGATTCTTGCCCTGTTCTCTGCCCAGCAGTTCACCGCTGCCGATGCGGCCGCTTACGCCAAGATCGAACAGGTGGGTCGCCAGATCGGCAAGATCCGCTGATCCCCCTTCCCCTTTCAGGCCCGTGCAATTCACCGGTTCCAGCGACGACCTTCAGACCCTTGTGGCCTCCCTGGGCATTCCCTGCCGCTGGCAGTCCCGGGGGGCCTTCCAGATGGCCGTATTCGATGACGGTGTCAGCAACCTGAAGCTCAACTGGTGGCCCGGGGCAGGCAAATTGGAGCTGGTCGGTGATCCAGCCCAGCGGGTCGAACTGCTGCTGCGACTCCAGGCCCTGCTTGCGCAGCACCCCGATGGCGAGGCCTGAGCTGGCGGTTCCCCTGCTGGAACTTCAGCAGATCACGGTGGCCGGTCGCGATCGCCCCCGGCTGGAGGCGCTCGATCTGCGCATCTGCTGTGGCGAGCGGGTGGCCCTGCTCGGCGCCAGTGGCGCCGGCAAGAGCACCCTGCTGGCGGTGGCTAACGGATCCCAGGCGGCTGATGCGGGTCAGGTGCTCTGGCAAGGGTTGCCGCCGGCCCGCTCCGGTCGCCAGCGCCGCCGTCAGCGGGCCCGCATCGGCACTCTCTGGCAGGACCTGCGCCTGATCGAGGAGCTGAGTGTGCAGCAGAACCTCAATGCGGCCCGTCTGGCCCAGTGGGGTTGGCCCAGGGCCCTGCTCAATCTGCTGCTGCCACTGGAAACTGCCGCTTGCGCCGAGGCCTTGCGGCAGATGGAGCTGGATCCAGCCCTGCTGCCCCAGCCGGTCACGGCCCTCTCCGGGGGGCAGCGCCAGCGCCTGGCCATGGCCCGCCTCTTACGCCAGCAGCCCAGTCTGCTGTTGGCCGATGAACCTTTGGCCAGTCTGGATCCGCGCCTGGCCACCCAGCTGCTGGCCCTGCTGCTGCGCCAGGCGCAGGCGCCCCGAGCCCTGCTGCTCAGCCTGCATCGCCCAGATCTGCTGGTGGGATTTGATCGGGTGATCGGCCTGCGACAGGGGCGCCTGCTGTTCGACTGTGCGGCCGCAGCGGTGGATGGGGCCTGCCTTCGCCATCTCTACGGCGCGGACGCGGCTCCCCCATGAGGCCGGCTCCGCCCCTGCTGCTGCTGTTGCCGTCCCTGCTGCTGCTACCTCTGCTACTGGCTCTGCCGGGACTGGTGCATGGCGGTGGCTGGGATCTGATCGCTGAGTTCGCTGGGGCGGCGTTCACGCCGTCCCTGGATCCGGTGGTGCTGCAGTCGCTGCTGGCTGGCCTCTGGGTGACCGTGGCGATGGCGTTGCTGGGGTGGGGCACCAGCCTGTTCGGCGGCCTGCTGCTGGGCCTGGCCAGCTCGCGCACGGTCTGGCGCACGCTGGTGGGCCAGGAGCTGCCGGCCGCGGTGATCCGCCGGCTTCTTGCCGTGCCCCGCTCGATCCATGAGCTGCTCTGGGGGCTGTTGCTGTTGCAGCTGGTGGGCTTGCAGCCGGCGGTGGCCGTCCTGGCGATTGCCATCCCCTACGCCGCCCTGGTGGCTCGGGTTGTCAGTGATCTGCTGGATACTCTCCCCACCGCGAATCTGGAGGCTCTGCGCGCCAGTGGCGCCCCGGCTCCCGCCGCCCTGCTGACAGCGCTGGGCCCGCCCCTGTTGCCCGGGGTGTTGAGTTATGGCGGCTATCGACTCGAATGTGCGCTGCGCAGCGCCACCTTGCTGGGGGTGTTCGGCCTTGGCGGTCTGGGCACGGAACTGAAGCTCACCTTGCAGTCCCTTGAGTTCCACGAACTCTGGAGTGGCCTGTGGTTCTTGCTGGCGGTGATGCTGCTGCTGGAGGCAGGTGTAGGGCTGCTGCGGCGGCGCTGGACCATGCCGCGCCGCTTCGCGTTGCACCAACCCGGTGTGGGCCGCCGGGGGCGGGAGATGCTGCTGGCCCTGCTGGCCCTGCTGCCGCTGTTACTGGCGGTGGGTTGGGCCCTGGGGGTGGATCCAGTCGCCTTGGGGCATTGGCAGCCGTTGCCGGGACTGGGTTCCGGTCGCTGGCAGGCGGTGCTGAGCCTGCCCTGGCTCCAATTGGTGGGCGGCACCCTGGTGCTGACAGCCCTGGCGACGGGCCTGGCCGTGGGCTTGGCCCCCTTGCAATTGCTGTTGGCGGCGCCCTGGCCCTGGCTCCGCCGACTCGTGACCTGCGGCTGGGTGCTGGCTCGGCTCTGGCCGCCGCCGTTGACACTGCTGCTACTGCTGTTCGTGCTCAAACCCGGCCTGATCACGGCCGCTCTGGCCCTGGGGCTGCACAACCTCGGCATCCTGGGGCGCCTGCTGCGGGAGAGCCTGGACGATCAAAGCCCGGCAGTGCAGGAAGCGCTGGTGGCTGCCGGCAGTGGCCCCCGTCTGGCTTTGTTTTACGGAGGCCTGTCCGGGGTGGCTCGCTCCTACCTGGCCTATGGGGCCTATCGCAGCGATGTGATGCTGCGGGAAACCGTTGTGGTGGGGCTGGCTGGGGCCGTGGGGCTGGGCAGCCAGATGCTCGAGAGTCTCAGCAGTTTTGCCTGGGATCAGCTGGCGGCGCTGTTGGTGGTGTACGCCCTGCTCACTTTGGTTGGAGAGGATCTCAGCGATCGGCTGCGGCGCCGTCTGCTGCGGCGGGCCTGACTTGCTGCCGCTCAGGCTGGAAGTACGACGGAGTGGGTGAGGTAGTGCTTGATATAGCGATGGGTTTTGACCGAAGAATCAACAAAGCGCAGACCAGCCTTGGTGCTCATCGCCAGAGCTGTCACCCAGCGCACACTGGCGGCAAAGGATACTTTGAGCTGGATGTCGTCATTCCAGACCTCAATCCGCACCTGGTCGCTTGGCTTCAGGGGCAGGTTGCCGGTGCGAATCACACAGCATCCCCCCTCGCTGATGTCGTGAAGTGTTACGTAAATACTTTGCTTGTCGGGCATGGTCATCCGGGCAGGAGTTCCGGATGACATGCGACTGCGCTCGCTGCCTCTGGGGCGTGAGATCTTAGGCACTGCCTTGGATTCGATCTCCGCTGGCTGTTCGGGGAAAGCTGAGTCGGTCGTGGCCAAGGGCTGGATCATTCCACCGATTCGCTATCCCTAGCACGAACAGGCTGCGCACAAGGCCCGATCCGTTGGTCGGGCGATCCGCCAGATGTGATGGCAGCCCCTGATGGTGTCGGTCGCCCATCGGGCTCAATGGTTCCTGGCGCTCTGCCTGAGCAGAGCGCCAGGAACCTGTGCTGCAGTTGGCCTCCGCGCGTCAGGAGCAGGCTGGGATCAGCCTGGGATCAGCCTTGCTCCCTCAGGATTTCTGTGCAGGAGGTGATGCACTCGCCATCGTCAAGTGAGCAGGTGGTGATGCATTCAAAATAGGCCTCAACGGCATCGCCTGATTGGGGCTTTTCGTGCCTGAGCAAGTTGTGAGAATCAAGGGCTAATTGGGTATTCATGCCCAGGGAGTGATCGAAGGAGTTCGCCGGCCAGGTGCCCATGGTGTTTGTTGATGTGGTGCTTTCCTGACCGTACGATGAATCGCTGTTTTCGATCACGGATTGAGCAAGAATGCTCATGGTTTTGTGTTGAACCATGAAGGCTCGGTCTGGGCTGACTGGCCGCTTGAGGTGGGCGGTTTCGGTATCCGGCGCCCGGATCGATCCCAGCCCGAAGTGTTGATCCGTGACGTTGGTGCCTGGACTTGATCCGCTCCGGCGAGGCTCGGGTCCGCAGGGTTGGCCTGATCGACCTTTCCAGAGCTGTGTCTTGTTGGCCTGTGCTTCTTCGTCTGCTCATGTGCCGAAACGTCGTGGCTGGCGGTAGCGCGCCCCTGGGTCGTCGTGGCTGGGCCCGTCCCGTTTGGCCTGGCCGTTGCTGGCGTCGCCTCGGATTGCGAAGGGGCTTGTTGCGCCTTGGCCCCACCAGCCCCCTGTCTGGAGGCCAGTCATGAGCTCGCTGGTGTCGGTGTTGCTTCTGGTTCTGCTGAGCCTGTTGCTGGCGATGGTGGCCCGGGCCCTTGCCGGTGGAGCCGTTGCGGTCACGCTGTTCCTCACCCTGTTGTTGGCGGGCGGCATGGTGCTGGCAATCAACCGCCGCTCAGGGCGTCCCTGAGCGGCGGCCGCGCCCTGGCTTTAAGATAATGAGCATCATTCGCAATAAGCGCTCCTGGCTTGTCTCTCTGTCCCCTCTCCTGTCAGTAGGCGGCTGGTTGATCTGGTCGCCGGTGAAGCCGCCATGGTCACGGCGCTGACGGTGGAGCCGGGGTTGCGACATCGCCTCGAGGCTCTCGGGATCAAGCCCGGTCAGCAGGTGAAGGTCTTGCGGCGTGGCTGGTGGTCGGGACCGATCCATCTGCGGGTCGGCATGACGGAGTTGATGCTGCGCCGGATCGATGCCGCTCGCATCGAGGTCCACAGCGCCGATCCCCGCCGGGTGTCCCGATGACCCCCTGTCCTGATTCCGTTGGAATGGTCCTGGTGCCTGGCCAGGCCACGGTTGCCGTGGTGGGGATGCCCAACACGGGAAAATCCACGCTTTTTACCCAGCTCACCGCGGCCCATGCCCATATCGGTAACTGGCCGGGGTTGACGGTGGATCTGATGCAGGCGGAGCTGACGCTTGAGGGTCGCAGCGTGCAGCTGGTGGATCTGCCGGGCATCTACGACCTGCGCGGCCATTCTGAAGATGAGGCGGTGGTGCGTCGCTTCCTGGAGTCCACCCCGGTGGATCTGGTGGTGATCATCCTCAATGCCTCGCAGATCGATCGTCAGCTCAGGCTGGCCCTGCAGGTGCGGCAGCTGGGGCTACCGGCCCTGGTGTTGTTGAACATGGCCGATGAGGCCAGGCGTTTCGGGGTCGGTATTGACCTCGATGAGCTGGCCCGCCGCCTGGAGCTGCCGGTGCTGCTGATCAGTGCCAAGTACCGCCAGGGACTGGGTCAGGCCCGCCATGCCATCGCCAAGGCGCTGACGGCTTCGCCGTCTGGCGCTGGGTGCACGGTGCTGGATCTGGAGCCAAGGCTGGCCGCCGCGGATCGCGATCTGACCGCCGCCATGGGCCCGATCCTGGAGGCCGCCGTAACGTTCCCGGCCCAGTGGCGCGATGCCCTGACCCGCCGGCTGGATCGCTGCTTGTTGCATCCCCTGCTGGGTCTGCCGATCTTCTTGCTGGTGATGGCCCTGATGTTTCAGGCCATCTACGCCCTGGGGGTGCCGATGCAGCAAGCCCTCGGTGCCCTGATCGATCATTTCAGCCGCTTTGTACTGGCCCCGGCGTTGGCGAGCTGGCCTCCCTTCCTGAGTGCATTCATCACCGATGGCCTGGTGTTGGGGATCGGCACCGTCAGCGCCTTTCTGCCCGTGATCTTTCTGTTTTTTCTCGCCATGGGCGTGGTGGAGGACAGCGGTTATCTCTCGCGAGCCGCTTTCCTGATGGATGCCTTCATGGAGCGACTCGGGCTTGATGGCCGCAGCTTTGTGCTGTCGTTGATGGGCTTCGGCTGCAATGTGCCAGCGATTCTCGGCACCAGGGTGATGCGCTCGAGCGGATTGCGACTGCTCTCGATGCTGATCATTCCCTTTTCGCTCTGCTCCGCCCGTCTGAATGTCTTTCTGTTCATGGCGTCGGTGTTCTTCTCGCCGCGCCAGGGCGCCCTGGTGATCTTCGGGCTGTACCTGCTCAGTTTTGGCGCTTCGATTCTCACGGCTCTGCTGTTCAAGGGACGCTTTGCCAGTGAGGAGCCCCTTGTGCTGGAGTTGCCCCCGTACCGCTTGCCCACCCTTCCCCAGATCTGGCGTCGGGCCTGGGCGGAGGTGCGCCATTTCTGGTTCTGGGCCCGCCGTTTCATCATTTTCGGGGTGGTGGGCATCTGGTTGCTGAACAACCTGCCTTTCGGTGTCGCCCCGGCCTCGGCCCAGTCCCTCTCCGGTCAGCTGGGGGAGCTGCTGCAGCCGCTGCTGGCGCCGATCGGCATCAATCCCCGGCTCACCGTGGCCCTGGTCTTCGGCTTCATCGCCAAGGAGATCGTGCTCGGCGGTCTGGCCGTGATCTATGGCCAGACCGCCAGCAGCGCTGCCCTCGGCCATGCCCTGGCCAGTGAGGTGAGCTGGGTGCAGGCGGTGAGTTTCATGCTGTTCACCCTGCTCTACACCCCCTGCCTCTCCACGGTGGCGGTGATTCGCACGGAGTCGAAACACCTTGGTTTCACGCTTTTTTCCGTCTTTTGGTCGCTGCTGTTGGCCTGGTTGGTGAGTTTCTGTTTCTACCAATTGGCCTGGTTTGTAGGTTGGCGCTGAGCTGATCTTGTCGATCTCCGTCCATCGCCTGCAATGGTTTGAGCTGTCCGCCAGTAAGCCATCGGTGGTTCGTGCTGGTTGGGGTGGTCTTGGCTCTCTTCCCGCTCTCCCGCCCCGCTCCTCGGTGCCGCTACCGCTGGTTCGCTGGCGCCAGGTCGGCCCTGCCTAAAATCCACCCCTCCATGGACGGGCCCATGTGATCGCCCTTCCGACCGGTCGGCATCGGCATTGCCGCCCCGCTCCCAGGTGCGCGCGGCGGCGATGTCGGCGGGCGCTCGTGCTGCTGTGGGCCGCAGCCTCCCTCGGCCCGCTGCAGGCGGCGGCCGATCCCCTGCCGGGGGCACCCAGGCTCGATGGACCCCTGCAAAGCCCGCGACAGGTTTCGGCACCCACGGCGCCGAAACCTGTCGCGGGCGATCTTGAGCCTCCGCAGGCCCTTCCCTCCTCCTGGCCCACGCTCAATGCGCTGTTGCAGGTGCCCCCCTGGCTGACCCTGGCGCTCAGCTTTGAGGGCGACGGTTTCGTCAATCCCATCGGTGGGCTGGTGCAGAGCAGCAACTCGATTCAGCAGACCACGCTTGATTTCAAGCTCAGCAGTGGCTTCGGCAAGGATCAGAGCCGCTGGAGTGAGGCCGATCACTGGCAGGTGCATGGGGCCCTCACCCTCGTCAGTGGTGTCGCCGGCTACGGCCAACACATCGGTGCGGCCTTCCCGCTCACAGCCCTGGACAGCCCCACTGGTCTCTGGATCACCGAGGCCAGCATCGAGCGGCTCGGTGGTTCCTTGGATGTCAAGGCCGGCCTGTTTTCACTCGACCCCGGCTTCGGGCAAGCGCCGGTGTTGACCGCCTATCTGAACCCCGTCTTCAACGACGTTCTCAACCTCAACCAGCCGGGCCTGCCGCTCAACCCCTATGTGGCTCCGGGTGTTGAGCTGCACTGGCGCCCCAGCGCCGCTGATCCGGCCTTGCCCGGCGATACCGGGGCCCAGGGCGAATGGCATTACGCCGCTTACCTGCTCGATCCCAGCACCAATGTGGCCGCCCTGCTGGGGGTCGTGCCCGACCAGCCGAGCTTCCAGGGCCATGTTCAGGTGCTGCAGTGGCGCTTTGATCGCCTGCCCGGGGCCCGACGCCTCGTGGCGCCGATCTGGAATCGCGGCCACTCCCTCACCCGGATGCTGCCGGCCCCGCTGCTGCAGGTGGGTGGTGGCTATCTCGCTGACGCCAGCAGTGGCGCGATCCTGCCGATGCTGTTCAGTTCCCTCACCCTGGCGCCTGAGCTGCTGATCGGCCTGGATAACCGGATCTGGTTCGGACTCAGCGGTGGCAACGAAGCGGGTGGCAATCCCGTCACGTTGTTTGGCAGCGGCGGCTGGCTGTGTCAGGGGCTAATCGCCGGGCGCCCCTTCGATGTGCTGGCTCTGGGCTACGGCCGCAGCAGCTTCAACCAGCAGCAGCTGGCAGGTCTGCGACCGCAATCGCTGCTGGAGCTCAACTACAGCATCAACATCAACAGCACGCTGTCGCTGCAACCGGTGCTGCAGTGGATCCAGGCCCCGGCCAACATCGGCTCGATCCTGGCGCTGGGGCTGCAGCTGCAGCTTCAGTTCTGATCCGCCAGCGGCCCAGGGTCCAGGCCAAGGCGTTCGACGATGCGACGGCGATAGGTCAATGCTTCGGCGTTGATGGCTGGCTCGTCGAGGGTGAGCAGCTGGCGATCGCGCAGCAGCACCTGGCCCTCCACCACCAACGTGAGTACATCGCTGGCCTTGGTGGCATACACGAGCGCCGAATAGATGCTGCTGAGCGGCAACTGGTTGATCGCCTCCATCTCGAGGATGGCCAGATCGGCCCGTTTGCCCACCTCCAGCGATCCCACCTGTTGCTCGAGATGCAGGGCGCGGGCGCCACGGATGGTGGCCATCTCGAAGGCCTCCTGGGCCGACACCACCTTCGGATCGGCGCTGATCAGCTTGTGCAACTTGGCGGCGGTGTCGATCTCCTCCCAGAGGCTGAGATCGTTGTTGGAAGCGGAACCATCGGTGCCCAGACCCACCGCCAGATCCCGCTGCAGCATCGCCGGCAACGGTGCCACGCCGGAGGCCAGCTTCATGTTCGATTGGGGATTGTGGACTACGCCCACACCGTGCTGAAGCAGCAGGTCGAGTTCGTGGTCCTCGGCCCACACCACATGGGCCGCCACCATCGCCTCGCTCAACACGCCCAGTGCGGCCATGTGTGCCACCGGCGGCGCCCCCTTGAGCCGCCGGCTCTCCTGCACCTCGTGGCGGGTTTCGGCCAGGTGGATCACCAGGGGGCAGCCGTGGTGATCGGAGAAGGCGCGCGCCTTCACCAGATTTTCATCGCAGACCGTGTAAGGCGCGTGGGGGGCAATGGCCGGGGTGATCAGCGCATGGCCCTGCCAGCTGTCCACGAAGCGCTTGATGCAGGCCATCGCCGTGGCGTGATCAGCACTGTCCGGGGCCGGAAAATCAATTAGGGCCTGGCCCAGCAGGCCCCGCAGGCCGGCGCTGGCCATCTCTTCGGCCACCGCCTGCTCGAAGTAATACATGTCGCAGACGGTGCTGACGCCGCCGCGGATCAGTTCCGCCAGGGCCAGCCGGGTGCCGGCCCGCACGAACGCCTCATCCACGTTCATCGCCTCGGCGGGGAAGATCGTGTGCTGCAGCCAGTCGTCGAGGTCCTGATCGTCGGCCAGGCCGCGGAACAGGGTCATCGGCACATGGGCATGACCGTTGATCAGGCCAGGGATCACGGTGCGGCCGGTGGCGTCGATCCGTTCGCGGGCGCGATGGGCCGCTTCCACCTCGCTCCTCGGGCCCACCGCCACGATGCGGCCGCCAGCGATGGCGATCGCCCCGTCGGCGATCACACGGCGGTTGCTATCCATCGTTACCACGATGCCGCCCGCCACCAACAGATCCACCGGGCGTGCTGCGGGGTGGGTGGACACTTCGGTCTGCATCGGATGCGCACCAGCGGGGAAGGGCTCCCAGTATCTGTGAAGAGCCTGGTGCTACGGCTTGGGTGGCTGTTGTCCACATCGGCCTGGGGCCAGCATCCGCTCCCTGGCCCTGCTGGATCGGCAGGCTGTTGTGCCACTCAAGCCCTGCGGTCTTGGTCGATTCCAGCGTTTGAACCCCAGCCTGTCCGAACCGGCCCCCTTCACGGTTGCTCCTGTGGCTGGGCGGTGTCCGGCTGCAGCTGCGCCAAGGCCCACAGCAGCAACTGGCTGCGGCTGCGGCAGCCCGTTTTGGCCAGCAGGCTCGAGACATGGCATTCGACGGTGCGTGGGCTGAGCACGAGCTCGGCGGCAATGCTGCGGTTGCTGCCGCCGCGGCGCACGAGCTGCAACACCCGATCCTCAGCGGGGGTGATCGGCGCCAGCAGCCAGACGGGAGGGGCCTGAGCCGGTGCTGGAGATCGAGGGAAGAGGGGCACGATCAGAGCAAGCGATCTGCTCAGAGCATTCCCAGCTCCCGTCCATGGGGGCGACTAGGAGCCTGTTGCCCGTAGATCCCCGAGCAGAAACTGGGGGCGTTTCCGTTGCCGAGGAGATTCAATCTGGACTCGAACTGAGAAAAAGTGAATCGATTTTGGGACAGTGGTTGGCTCATCGGTTCGCCCATATCACCTGTACCGCAACCGATCTCGGGCTTTGGGCTGGCCTGAAGTGATGGCTCCGGCACGATCTGCCTGAGACCGATTTTGGCGTTGGCGTGGAGTGAGTCGGTTCTTTCGTCCGGAACGGTCCATGTGCAACAGGCACCGAGGGGCTGGGTTCAGCGGGCTGGCCGCCGCCGCCGCGGCAGCTTCCGTCAGCATGGGGCCGGTTCGGTGGAGCCCGTGCTGAGCGGCACGTCCGAATTCACCCCATGACCCAGCCCCAAAGGCTCTCTGGATGACCTGGTTGGGATCACCCATCTGGCAAGGCTGCCGCCTGAAAACAATGGCTTGCTAGAGATCGGGACGAGCCCACACGTCGAGTTCCAGTCGCGTCGGTCTCGGAACGATTCTGTCCCGAGCTCCCTCGCGGCCGCCAAGACCATTGGCTTCTCGGTTTGCTGGTTTCGGCGCAGTTCGCGGGTCTCGGCACAACAGGCTCTGGGGAGACTGCTTGAGCCCGCTCAGCAGACCTGAGCAGACTTCGGCCGGTTGTCTAAGCAACCGCTGAACATCGGGTTGCCGGGTGGCAAAGCAGCGATCAGCGATGGTTGAGACCGATTTTTAGCAGTCTCTCAGGGCTGGATGCCGCTAGGGGGGTCGCCGGGCTCGGTCGTGCCTGGCACTCGGCTGGCGCTGGGTCCCGCCAGCGCACTGGTCTCAGCGCCTGCCGCGGCCAGCTGCTCTGCGTTGGTGCCAGTCCTTGCTCCACGATCCAGGGCCAAGGCCGCCGGGCCACTGCCACTGCCACTACTAATGGCACTGCCAATGGGCAGTGGGAACTCCCGGGTGCGCTTGATCGGCAGGTTGGCCAGCAGGGCCGTGACCCGGTCTTCGGTTTCCAGGCTCACATCGCAGCTCTCGATGTCGATCTCCACGTAGCGCTGCACCACCTCAAGGATCTCGCGGCGCATCTGGTCCAGCAGCTCGGGGTTGAGGTCGCTGCGGTCGTGGGCCAGCACCAGCTGCAGCCGTTGCCGGGCCATGGTGCCGCTGGGCTTCTCCCGTCCCAGCAGGCGATTGATGAAATCGAGCACGGTCATGGCCGTCAAAAGAGTCCCGTGGTTTTCCTGAGCTTGTTGATAAGCCGGGCCCGTAGGCCGTGGCGTTTTTTGGAGGGATCGATCAGCGGTATCTCCTCACCGCAGAGGCGGCTGGCGATATTGAGATAGGCCTGGCCGGCCGGTGAAGGGTTGTCTTCAAGGGTGAGTGGTTCCCCTCGGTTGGTGGAGACGATCACCCGCTCGTCTTCCTGCACCAGCCCCAGCAGGGGCAGGGCCAGGATGTCGGTGACGTCATCGACGGAGAGCATCTCCTGGTTGGCCATCATCTTCGGCCGCACCCGGTTGAGCACCAGCTGCACCGGCTTGACATCCATCGTGGCCAGCAGCCCGATCACCCGGTCGGCGTCGCGTACGGCCGACACCTCCGGCGTGGTGATCACGATCGCCTCCCGGGCCGCGGCTGCCGCGTTCTTGAAGCCCTGCTCGATGCCGGCGGGGGCGTCGATCAGCACGTAGTCGGAGCGCTCGGCCAGCAGGCCGGTGATGGTCTGCATGTCCTCGGGAGTCAGCCACTCCAACATCCGGGGGTTGCCGGCAGGCAACAGGGCCAGGTTGGGTTGCTGCTTGTGCTTCACCAGCGCCTGGTCGAGTCGACAGGTGGTGGCCAGCACTTCCTGGGCGGTGTAGATGATGCGGTTCTCAAGACCGAGCAGCAGGTCGAGGTTGCGCAGACCGAAGTCGGCGTCGAGCACGGCCACGGTTTTGCCGAGCCGGGCCAGGGCAATCCCCAGGTTGGCGGTGAGGGTGGTCTTGCCCACACCCCCCTTGCCAGAACAGATCAGAATGATGCGTGCGGAGGCTGTCGTCACGGCGTCCAACGGCGTCGGCGCAGGCTACGTCGGCGGAGCCGATCACGCCGCCAGGTCTGAGGGTCTGCTGGCCGCCTGGCGCGCCAGACCCAATCCCACGCGCTATGAACCTTGCCCTGTCTTGACCTTAATGATGGCTGAGTTTCTCCATCTTCATCAGCGTCTGGTGGTCATGCCCGACGACGGCTGCCGCTCCGTGGTGGAACTGATCGATACGGCCCGTGAGCAGCTGCTGCTCAAGCAGTTCAAGCTCCAGTCCGAGGCCATTGAGCAGGCCCTGCAGCGGGCCCAGGAGCGGGGGGTGCAGGTGCGGGTGATGCTCAATCCCCACACCTCCGGCGGCGATCGCTGGAACGATGAGGCCTTTGCCCGGCTGCAGGCAGCGGGCATCCAGACCGCCTGGACCTCCGATGCCTTCCCGGTCACCCATGAGAAGTCAATGGTGATTGATCAGCAGGCGGCCCTGATCGCCACCTTCAATCTCGCCGACAAGTACTTCACTGAAACCCGCGATTACGGCATTGTCAGCCAGAATCCGGCTGTCGTGGCCCAGGTGATCGCCGGGTTCGAGGCGGACTGGCAGCGCAGTTTCTTCGTCCCCGAACTCGATGTCGGCCTGGTGTGGAGCAGCGCCCACAGCCGCGGCCAAATGGCCCGCATCATTGACGCCGCCACCAGCACCCTCTGGATCCAGCACCCCAAGTTCGTCGACGCGGTGATCCTCGAGCGGATCGTCTGCGCCCGCGATCGGGGCGTCAAGGTGCGGGTGCTCTGCGGCGGCAAGCACGGCATCAGTGATTGGGATATCTATGACACCTTCTCGTCGCTGCGGATCATGCAGCGCTTCGGGGTCAAGGTGCGCCGCCAGCAGCACCTCAAGCTGCACGCCAAACTGATTTTGGTCGATGGTCTTTATGCCCAGACCGGCTCGATGAACATCGATCGCAGTGCCTTTGATCTGCGCCGCGAGCTGGGTATCGAAAGCGATGCTCCCGAGGTGGTTGAGCGTCTCAAACTGGTGTTCGAGGCCGATTGGAACAAAGCCAAGAAGTACAACACCCCCGACCCTCTCGATCCGAGCATGCATGAGGACGGCGAACTGCCCCCGGATCCCCACTTCGTCCATGAATGAGCAGCCGCCCAGCCATCGGGAACTGTTCATCGGCATGCTCCAGGTGGCTCTTTCGGCCTTCGGCGGTGGCCTCTCGGCCTGGAGTCAGCGCATTGTGGTGGAGCAACGCGGCTGGCTCAGTAACGAGGAGTTCCTCACTGGCCTCACCGTGGCGCGCCTGTTCCCCGGGCCGAATCAGATCAACATGGCCGTCTACATCGGCGCCGCCTTCCGTGGCCTCAGCGGCGCCCTGGTGGCTCTGGCGGGGATGCTGCTGGTGCCCTTCAGCCTGCTGATGTTGCTGGGCGTGGCCTACTTCTCGTTCCACACCCTGCCGGCGGTGGACCGGGTGCTGGCTGGGGTGGTGGCGGCCGCCGCCGGCATGGCCCTGTCGATGGGTTTCAAGATTCTGGATCAGTACTGGAAGGATCCCGTGGCCCTGCTGCTGGCCGCCGCCACTTTTGTGGCGATGGAGTTTTTCCACCTGCGGCTGGTCCCGGTGGTGCTGATCGCCGGTCCGCTGGCGATGGTCTGGTACTGGCCGCGCAGCTCCGGGTCGGGGAGCCAGCCGTGATCGTGCCGCCCGTGCTGGTTGCGGTGGTGGAGTCGGCCCGCTGTTCACCGACATCGCTCACCGATCTGGGCCATCTGCTGCAGGTGCTCGGCACCTTCCTGGGGCTGTCTCTGTTTTCCCTCGGTGGCGGCAACACCCTGCTGAGTGAATACCAGCATCTCAGCGTCGATCAGTTCTGCTGGCTCAGCTCGTCCCAGTTCGCCGATCTCTATGCCCTGGCGGAAGCGGCGCCCGGGCCCAGTTCAATGCTGGTCGGCCTGCTGGGCCTGGGGGCCGCCTGGCCGGAGGGACCCTGGCGATTCTGCTGCCTTCCACCTTGGTGATGGTGCTGGCCTGTCTCAGCTGGAACCGGCTGAAGGACTCTCCCTGGCGCATCGCCTTTGAGCGTGGTCTGGGGCCGATCACCCTGGGAATCCTGTTTCAGGTCGGACTCAAGATCCTGCACACGGCCGATACCAACGCCGCCGGGGTGGTGGTGTCCCTGGTCGTCTGTGTCTTGATGCTGCGCACTCGAATTTCGCCGCTGTGGTTCATGGCCTGCGCCGGTGTGTTGGGGGGCTGGGGGTGATCAATCGCTGAGCCCTGGCCCGGTGCGTCGGCCGTTCGCCTGCTGCGCAGGCAGGGGCGCTGGCAAAGCGCGTCAGTTCAGCCCGGGGCTCACTCCGTCAGGGGCCAGCTGGGTGGAGCCGGATCAATGCGGATTTCGCCGTCCACCAGGTGAGCGGCTTCGGCCTGGCCGTCGGCTGGCGGGTCGGCCGGGCCCCGCGCCACCGCATCGGCGATGCGCAGCTGCAGCGGCCGCAGATGCAGGGCCACGATCCGGGCGCTGCGATCGCCCTGCATGCCCGCATGGGCCACGCCCCGCAACCGTCCCCACACCAGCACGTGGCCGGCGGCACTGATCCGCGCGCCCGGGTTCACATCTCCCAGCAGCAGCACCGTGCCCTCACTCTGCAAATGGTCGCCGGAGCGCAGGGTGCCCCGGTGGATCGTCAGTCCCGGGTCCGGGGTGGTCCTGGTGTCCGGGCTGGCGGTCGCCGCCTCAGCTGCGCTCGTTGCCTCGGTTTCGAGGCCAAGAGCCGAGGCTGCCACCAGGGTTTCGGGTCGCTGGCCGCGCACCCGAATCAGCGCCAGGTTCTGCTGCTGCAGCTGCCGGCGCAGGCTGCGCAGTTCTGGAATCAGCAGCAGCCAATCCCCGGCATCGAGCAGCAGGGTGCCCTGGAGCTTCTGCGCACCGAGGGCATAGGTCACCTCCTGGAGGGCGCTTGCTCCGTCAGCTTCGGCGGGCAGCCGCAGCTCGTGGCTCTGCTGCGGGGCCAGCGCCGGAATCAGTACGGCGGCCATCAACGCGCTGTGCAGGCGAGCGAAACCTAGGCGGCCCGGACCCGGGCGTCCGCCGCCGGATCCTGCTGCAGCCGCTGGGCCAGCGCCTGAGTGACCTCGGCGGGATGGATCAACCAGGCGCTCTGCTGGGTCTGGGCCAGGGTGTTCACCAGGGCGGAACGCTGCTCCAGTGCCTCCAGCCGCTGGCCATCCCAGAGCCGCAAACCCCCCTTGTAGACGTTGTATCCCCGGCTGGAACGCTGTTGCAGGCCGCAGCAGCCTTCCGGCTCCAGCCCGGCGGCGGTGGCCAGTTGCCGGGCCACCGCCAGCAGCTCCAGTTGTTCGCCGCTGGGCCGAGTGCTGACATCCGTGGCCCGCAGCAGTTGGCGGTCCAGCAATCTGCGGCAGGGATCAGCCAATTCGGCCGGCCCCTCCTCGCGCCAGCGGGCCAGGTGGTACCCGGTGCGGATGTCGTCATTGGCCAGAAAATCGGCCACCGTCAGGGATTCCGGCTGCCAGAGCCAGCGGGCCATGGGGCGATCAGCCCAGACCAGGGCCTCCCCCAGGCGCCGGGCCACGGTGACCGCCCGCATCAGCAGCCAGGTGCTGACCACGTTGAGCCGGTGGTTGTACACGGTGCGATACATCAGCTGGCGCACCACCAGGTAGTGCTCCACGGCCAGCAGCCCCTTGGGGTGCACCGCCAGCGTGCCGTCGGGAGCCAGGGTGAGGCTGGCGAGGATCCGCTCGAGATCCAGCTGGCCGTAGCTGGTGCCGGTGCTGAGGCTGTCGCGCAGCAGGTAATCGAGGCGATCGCAGTCCAGCTGGCTGCTCACCAGGGCCTGGATGGCGGCGCAGGGATGACGGCCGTGCTCGAGCAGATCCGCCACCTCGCTGGCCAGGCCGGGTCGTTCGGCCTCGAGTCGATCGCGCAGGGCCGGGTGTTCGCGGATCAGTCGCCCCGACCAGGTTTCATGCCGCAGGCCGAACATCTCCTCGCCGGAATGGCTGAAGGGAGCGTGGCCGACGTCGTGCAGCAGGGCAGCCGCATAGAGGGCACGGCGATGCTCGGCCAGCCCAGGGGCCAGTCGCAGCAGATGGTTGAGGGCCAGTCGGGCCAGGTGCAGCACCCCCAGGGAATGGGTGAAGCGGCTGGATTCGGCACCCTGGAAGGTGAGGTAGGCGGTGCCGAGTTGGCGAATCCGTCGCAGGCGCTGGAAGGGGGCGGTATCGATCAGGTCGATGGCCAGGGCCTCGGCTGGATCGGCGTGATCGAGGCGGATCGCCCCGTGCAAGGGATCGTGGTAGGTGCGTTGGCTCATGGTTGCCGTGCCGTCTCAATGGCCGCGATCAGCAGTGTTTCGGCCTGTTCCAGCCAGTCGTCGTCGTCGCCGCCGGGGTTGAGAGGCTCCGGTTCGGCGAGCGGCAGATCCGGTTCGATGCCCTGGTTCTGGATGTCACGACCACTGGGGGTGAGGTAGCGGGCCACTGTCACGGCCAGGCCGCTGCCGTTGCCGAGGGGGATCAGGGTCTGGATCAGACCTTTGCCGTAGGTGCGACTGCCGGCCAGGGGTGAACGGCCGCTGTCCTGAAGGGCACCGGCCAGGATCTCGCTGGCGCTGGCAGTGCCGCCGTTCACCAGGGTCAGCATCGGTCCGGCATAGAGGCTGCCCGCTCGGGCGACCTGTCGATCGCTGATGCCGCCACGATCCTGGGTTTCGACGATCGGTTCGGCGTCCAGCAGGCTGTTGGCCACCGCCAGGCCTGCCTGTACGAGGCCGCCGGAGTTGTTGCGCAGGTCCAGCAGCAGGCCTTCGATCGGCTGCTGGCCGGGGCCAGCCTGGCTGAAGGCCTCCAGGGCGTCATGCACCTGCTGGGGCACGGGCTCACTGAACTGGGTGATGCGCAGCACCCCCAGGCGGTGGCCCGCTCGGGTGAGCGCAGCGGTTCGCACCGGCTGGAGATCCACCTGCCGCCGTTTCAGCACGGCCTCCCTGGCTCGCTCCTTCTCCGGTGCGATCAAGGTCACGATCACCTCGCTGCCGGCGTCCCCGCGCAGTGCGGCTGCGGTGGCCTCCAATCCGAGCTCCTTGGTGCTGCGGCCGTTCACACTCACCAGCTCACTGCCCGAGGCGATGCCGGCCTCGGCTGCCGGTGAGCCATCCAGCGGGGCGATCACCACGATCGCCTGGTCGCTGGGCCGCAGGCCCAGCTGCAGTCCCACGCCACAGACCGTGCCGCGGGTGTTGGACTGCAGGCTGCCGAAGTCAGCGGGCCGCAGCATCCGGGTGTAGGGGTCGCCGATGGGTTCGAGCATCGTCTCGATCGCTGCGTAGGCCTGGTCGGAGCTCTGGATCGGTTGTTCGAGGGCTTTCTGGCGCAGTCGCCGCCATTGCACCGCGTCCAGCCGGGCGGGATCGACGTAGCTCTGGTTCACGAGCCGCCAGGCTTCCACCACTAATTGCTGGACATCGCTGAGGGCCAGGGCCGGCTGGGCGCTGTCCAGAGCTGGGCCCAGATCGGTAGGCAGCAGCAGGCCGAACACGGTCAGCAGGCTGAGCAGGCACCCCAGCAGGCGCTGGGCCCCTGTTGCAAAGGGTTGAGCAGGTCTCGAGGGCAGGGCTGGTTCGCTCACGGGGGGGCCAGGACGATCGGTAGACTCTCGCAACCCAAGTCCCAAGGCTGCATGGCGAATTCGTCTCCTGCCGCACCAGACGCCAAGAACCCCGTTTTCAACTGGTTCGACGAACGTCTGGAGATCCAGGCCATCGCCGACGACGTGTCGGCGAAGTACGTGCCCCCGCACGTCAACATTTTTTACTGCCTTGGCGGCATCACCCTGGTCTGCTTCCTGATCCAGTTTGCCACTGGCTTCGCAATGACCTTCTACTACAAGCCCACGGTGGTGGAGGCCTACACCTCGGTGGAGTACCTGATGACGGACGTCAGCTTCGGCTGGCTGATCCGCTCGGTGCATCGCTGGAGCGCCTCAATGATGGTGCTGATGCTGATCCTGCACGTGTTCCGGGTTTACCTCACCGGTGGCTTTAAGCGTCCCCGTGAGCTCACCTGGGTTACTGGCGTCACCATGGCTGTCATCACGGTCTCCTTCGGTGTCACCGGTTATTCCCTTCCCTGGGATCAAGTGGGCTACTGGGCTGTGAAAATCGTCAGTGGTGTGCCGGCTGCCGTGCCAGTCATTGGCAACTTCATGGTGGAGCTGCTCCGCGGTGGTGAAAGCGTCGGACAGTCCACGCTCACTCGCTTCTACAGCTTGCACACCTTTGTGTTGCCCTGGCTGCTGGCCGTGTTCATGCTGATCCACTTCCTGATGATTCGTAAGCAGGGCATCTCCGGTCCCCTCTGAACCCCCCTCAGTACGCCTACGCTGCAATCACGCGCTCTGAACCATGCACATTCTCAAGAAGCCTGATCTCACCGACCCCAAGCTGCGGGCCAAACTGGCCAAGGGCATGGGGCACAACTACTACGGCGAGCCCGCCTGGCCCAACGACCTGCTCTACATTTTCCCCGTGGTCATCATGGGGACCTTCGCGTGCATCGTTGGTCTGGCCGTTCTGGACCCGGCCATGTTGCTCGACAAGGCCGATCCCTTCGCCACGCCGCTGGAAATCCTGCCTGAGTGGTACCTCTACCCAGTCTTCCAGATCTTGCGGGTCGTTCCCAACAAGCTGTTGGGCATTGCCTTGCAGACCATGGTTCCTTTGGGTCTGATGTTGATCCCCTTCATCGAGAGCTTCAACAAGTTCCAGAATCCGTTCCGCCGGCCCGTTGCCATGGCCGCGTTCCTGTTCGGTACGGCCTTCACCATTTACCTGGGCATCGGTGCGGCTCTGCCCATCGATAAATCGCTCACCCTGGGTCTGTTCTGAGTCCAGCCATCTGGGTTGCAGCATTTTCCCCAGTCCATCAGGCCGCGGCTCAGTCCGCGGCTTTTTTATTGGCGATGCAGCTGTGGCGGCGGCCATGCACCGGCCTGGCTCGATCAAGGTGTCCAGGCTCGGTGGGGTAGCCAGGGCGATCAGGAAGTCGGTCACAGGCGCAGGTGCGTTCTGGCTGGGGCCCCACAGGCGCCCGAAGTCCCTGGACGATGGCTGAGGTGAGTCACAGCCGGGTTCCGCGATGGCGAATCGTTGTTGTTGTCCTTCCCACTGGCTGGGAGCCGGTTGCTGCCGCCTCCAGGCGCTGGTTGCTGCGGTTCAGGCCCTGGGCTCCTGACCACCGGCCTTGGTCAGAGCGGTAAGTCTCCTGGCTTGATCGCTTCTCTGTCCGCAATCACCCACCTGTGGGGCTGGGGCGTGGTTTGGGGTCCCGATCGCGCTCATCTTGGCGACCCCAAACGTTGCCAACCGCAAGAATCAAGCTGCCACAGGGTGTTTGAGCGAGATTGCCCGGCTGGGATGGCGCTCGACCGGCAGCTGAAGGACGGAGATGGCCCCGATTGGTGACGCTGAGCGGCCGAATTCTGAGGAAACGGGCCCAAGGGGTGGTAATCTTTTGGACTGCGCGGGAAACCGAGCGGCCATCCCAACGGCGGGACGGAAGGATCGAGAGCTGTGAAAGGCGTCGAACTGGAAGTCACAAGGAAGGGGTGGAATGGGTGAGCTGCGAAGTTCACCAAGTCTCAACCGGAGCGGCTGAAGCCGCACCCAAGAGGCGATCTACAACGAAGGAGGCGAGAGCCGCCGATGTTGTAGGTTTCTCAAGTCGCCGGGAGGCGACGCGCCGCGAGAGCCCC
This sequence comes from Synechococcus sp. UW140, assembly GCA_945872185.1. GTDB lineage: Bacteria > Cyanobacteriota > Cyanobacteriia > PCC-6307 > Cyanobiaceae > Cyanobium. The sequence continues at coordinate 30,121 of CAMBZX010000016.1, forward strand.
GATAGGGGAGGAGCGGTAGCACCTGGACAACCAAAGAAGTTTAGGAACTGACGCTTTCACTGCGTCGGGTGTTCTTGGAGAAGCTACCAGTATTCAAGCCTGATGAGGGTAAGGATAGTGGCAGTGAGCCAGGGAGCTCGTATCGGTCGATACGGGAG
>CAMBZX010000017.1 GCA_945872185.1 Synechococcus sp. UW140
CAGTCGCTTGGCCTGCTGCTGGCGGTAGGCGGCTTGGCCGCGCAGGTGCTCGATCACCCAGCAGTAGGAATCGGCTTTGGAGTCAAGGGCCTGCCGATGCCCCTGCTCTTGCAGCAGGGCGGCTTCCAGCTCGCTGATGGCCTGGGAGCGGGTTTCCTCGTCGTCACTGTCGAGCTGCTCAGCGAGGCGGGCGACACGGGAGGTGAGTTCCTGGTTCTCGATCCCCAGCTGCCACAGCCCCGGCGAGGGGGCCTCTGAGGCAGTGGGGGTGGCGGTCTTGATGGCTGTGAGGACGGTCATGGGTGAAAGGAGCAGAAGTGCAAACGGGGAGAGATGGATAAGGGGCGCTGCGATCAGCCCAGAAGCGACTGAGCGCCAAAGGCCGGAGAAACCTCCATCACGGCGAGGGGCACAGGAGAACGGGAGGCCAGGCGCCGCGCCTGCTTGACCAAGGAGGCCGTGCCGGAGCCCCCGGGAAAGGCCACCACCAGCACCGACACGGCTGATGTGGCTGTGCAGCAGGCCTGGGCCACGGCCAAGGCCTGCTCCAACAGCTGGCGATTGCGGATCGGCCCGGCACCCCGGCCATAGAGATGCCATTCGGCCGGCAAGGAGAGCGCATACCAACCGAGCTGATCAGCGGCCCGACTGATGGCCTGATCCGCACCACGGGCACCGCCATGGAGGAGCAGATGAACCGCCCGCCCACCCGTGCGGGACAGCAACAGTGCGGCGATACGCGTGGGCGACCAGGCCAGATCGCGACCACCACCGGCGACAACGACCAGCGAACGACTGACCCCGCCAGGAGACGGCAGAGCAGGCAAAGCCAAAGCAGCGGCCTGAGCCGCGATAGCAGCAGAAGAAAGACTCATGGACAACAGAGCAAACGAACGGGGTAAGTTGTCTGACGATTCCGTTGCCGCAGGCGATGGGCTCGAGGCCTTTGGCGCAGCCTTTATTCTAGCAGTACAAGCGCACTAATAGCGCCAAGATCCGCTGTGCTGCAGCGGTTTTGCTCATGGAGACGACCCGCCCAGCACCGGGCCAGAAGCAATCGCAACCCCCGACAAATAAGGGCCAAAATGTGTAACCGCCCGCGCAGCCGCGCGAGGCCAAACCGGGCGACACTCCGGCCAACTGGCAGCCAACAGAAACCACGCCACCGCAGCCGCGGGCCACAAACCGGGCCAACCACCCAACCCATGCCCCCGGGCCAGGGTGCGGAGGGCGGCGGCGGCTGGCCGATGCACGCCACGGCACAGCCGTGGCACGCTGAAGGACGGACGCCGCCGATCGGAGCCTGAGGGCAAACACAAGAACAAAGGGCTATCGCGTAGTGCCAAATCGTCAACATGCCTTTCGCCCCACGGGCGATCTCTCACCCTTACCTCTATCCCCGAAAGTCGGAGAAAGATGACTCTGGCAGGAAGACTTCGAGCCTTCAGAGAAAAGAAAACCCAGCCCTGACGAGCCCAATGCCGCCGGACTGGGGTCGGCCAGCTCAGTCAGGAGACCCTTCAGAACGAGGGTCTCTACCCAAAGCTTCTCACAGAGCTTCTCACATCCAAGGCTGCACGTCCATGAGACTCATTGCGGCACAGTGATTAGCGTCAAATCTATAGCCAGCTTCCCAAGCTGAACGTCGCCGGTTCGAGCCCGGTCATCCGCTTGTTGATCCAGGGGCATCCGAAAGGCCACTTCACGGAGATGGGCCACGGTGCGCTCGCTGTATGAAGAGCAACCACCACATCTGACCAGGAATTTGTGAATCATTCCGTGGTTGCCGCATGGTCGGATGCCAGCGGCATTTGGAGGTCTTGCCACTGATCCAGCCGGGTCTCCCATGGGATTCAGGGCTGCAGGCCCTCATCCCCTGCGCTTGCCTCTGGTTGGTGGCGAGGCTGGCCTCTTCCCCGATTGCCAGCCAGCCGCAAGGTTGCCAAAAAGCCGTGGGCTCAACTGCGGGGCTTGATCAATTGCAGCACCTGGAGCCCCACCCCACCGGCTCGACGCTCACAATCGAGGGTCTCGAGAATCAAGCGGGCTGACTGCTCAACGTTGCCATCGCGGGCGGCATCGGCAGCCTGGGCCGCCAGACGCGCCGCCTGATCCAGCCAATGCTGGCGAGTCTCCGCCAGGCCAGGGGCTGGAATCACAGGCCGACTGAGGGAAGGACTGGCTGGAAACCGGGTGGCGATCATGGAGGAAAGATCTCTCCTGTTCAAGGGAAAGACTGGTGAGAAGGAGGGAATGGATTCGGAGTCGTGTCGAAGGCCCCCCAGGGCCTGGTCAACCGAACGGGCACTCGAACATCCCCGATACGGGGGTGTTGTCGCCTTCGCCGGTGGTGACTGTCGATGATTCCGGTAGGTGGCCTCAGGCAGCCAAACCGGACTTCGTTGACGCCAATCCTATGAAATCAAGGAACAAATGCAAGATCCAACGCCGAAAATGGCAGGAGTTGTGATCAAACGCCGATGGGTGGGCGCTGCCTGATCACGGATCACTGGATTTCGCCCTTTCCCCGGGCGGTCTTCAGGTGCCAGGCTCCTCCAGATTCCCCCCCAAGGCGGCAATCTGATGGCGTAGATCCTCGGAGCGATGCGTATCGCCCTGGGTCAGAGCTAAAGCCAGGGCGAACTCCAACTTTTCAAGTTGATGATCTCCTTCCACCTGGGGGCCGCCCTGCAGATGGCAGCGGTAGCCGGGTTGGGAGGGGGAGGAGGATCCGACAGGGTGGGAGGAGGGGTAAGTCATGGATCACTTTCTTTCCATTTTGACACTGCAGACCCAAAAGGTGATAGCGGGTGACCGCCTCAAGCCGCATCCAGGAACACTTCCTCCGATTCAATCTGCGCCTGGTCGGGTCGCGGCTCAAGGTGCTGGCTCAGGGGGGTGGCTTCAACCGTCAGCAGCAGACGGCAGTCCTGAAGGAGGCGCTCCACCTTGCCCAGGCTCTCAAGTTCGGCAGGGTCCGCCTGCGTGCTGCTGGCCAGCTGCAGCTCCATCGTCGCCAGGCGCTGTTCCAGCTGCACCAGCCGCTGCGAGAGCGCATGGATGGTTTCGGCGAGATCCTCGGCACTGCGACTGATCCGAAACGACACCGATGGGGCGGCCATGGAAGCAAGCGCTGGTTGGCCGAATGACAGCACAGAAACCAGTCAGCCTCAAGCCTCAACCAGGACGACGCAGACTGAGCCCGTTCCACGGTGCCCCTTCCGCCGCATGTCGTCTCCCTGGAACCTGGTGCTCTACGGCCTCGCCGGCCTGATCGGTGGCCTGGCGGCCCTGCGCACCGGCATGCCAGCCGCTCCCCTGGCGGGTTCCCTGCTGGCGGCAGGCCTGGTGAGCATGAGCGGTCGGCTGGAGGTGGCCCAGTGGCCCACTGGCACCCGCACCGTGCTCGAAATCGCGATCGGCAGCGTGATCGGCACGGCCCTCACGGCCACCGCCCTCAGTGAACTGCGCCAGCTCTGGCGTCCCGCCCTGCTGATCACCGTCAGCCTGGTGGCCACGGGGCTAGTGGTGGGTCTGTGGTCCAGCCGGCTCCTGCACATCGACCCGGTGGTCGCCCTGCTCGGAGCGGCTCCTGGGGGGATCAGCGGCATGAGTCTGGTGGGGGCCGAATTCGGGGTGGGAGCCGCGGTGGCCGCCCTCCATGCCGTCCGCCTGATCACGGTGCTGGTGGTGCTGCCCCTGGTGGTGAAACTGGTGATCCCGCTGACGGGCAGTCCCCCGGGCAACTGAGCGCTGCGTCACCTGGGCCCCGGCCCGCCTGGACAGATCGACGCAGGCCGATAGGTTGGGCGCCGCTTCCAGGGATTACTCCCTTCATCCAGATCCATGGCCGCTCGCCTGCATTGGTTGTCCCGTCGCTTCAGCGCCAGGATGGCGATCACACCGTTGATCGCTGCTCTTCTGGGCCTCGGCGCTGCCCTCAGCCCGGCCGAAGCGGTCACCACCACCGAAAGCCCAGGGGCCAAGGGCGCCCAGGTGTATTGCTTCATGAGAGCCAACGGCAACAACCATGAGGTGAGCTGGACGGCGGCCTATGCCCTGATCAAGCGCCAGTCGGCCAGCATGTTTCGCACCTCCCCCGAACATGCGGCGGTGATGATCACGGAAGCGGTGGTTCAGAACCCGACCACCTTCCCCGATTGCGGCCGCTATCTGGGCGATCTGTACAACCGCCGCGTCCAGACCACGGAAGCGTCAGCCCCTGCAGTCAGCGGTGGTGGTAATGCTGGCACTGGTGTCCAGACACGCAGTGATCGCTTCGGCAACTGATTCCCGCCCACCAGAGGCCCGCCGAACCGGGGCCTGTCGCTGGCCCAGGCGTGCCCGCCGTGCGGCCAGCACGGCCGGCCTGCTGCTGGCTCTGCTGGTGGGTTGCGCTGAGGAGCCGTTGCCCCAGCGGCGACTCACCGTTGATGACTGCCTGCGGCACGTGGATGTTGATCAGATCAAGGAGGCGATCCAGCGCTGCGATGAGGTGGTACGGAGTTTCCCGCGGGAGCCCCAGCCCCTCAACGAACGCTTTCTGCTGCATTCCCTCGCTGGTGACGATGCCGCCGCCTGCCGCGACATCGCCAAGGCCACGGAATTGGCGCGCAAGGTGCCTCAGAACAAGCTGGATCGCCTGCTGCGCAATGACCTGAAACTGCGCGCCGCCAGTTGCCGCGACTGAGGCGGCAACTGGCGGCGACCGCCCTTCACCAACGCTCCAGCAGCTGACGCACCAGCGCCGGTAATGCCTGGCGTTCCCAGTGCTGCTGGCGGCTTTGCAGCACCAGAGAGATCCGTTCCGCCTTGCTGGCGATCAGGCCATCGACCAGTTGATCGGCCACCCCCAGTTGCAACCAGTGGCTGGTCAGCGGTCCGCGCATGCCGATGCGATGGCAACGATCCTCCGCCTGCTCCGCATCGCCCGGGGTCCAGGGGCGCTCAATCAGCACCACATGGCCGGCTCGATGCAGGGTGAATCCGAGCCCGCCGGTGCCGAAGGTGGCGATCAACAGGGAACGACGGCCGGCCTGAAAGCGATCAACCAGAGCCTGACGCTGGCGCGGGGGAACGGCACCCGTGAGCAGCACCGCCGCCTGATCGCCCCCGCAGCGCTGATGCAGGGCCTGGGCGCTGGCCACAAAGGCGGTGAACACCACCACCGATTCGCCGTCCGCGAGCAACTGGCGGACCAGTTCGGTCGCGGCAGGCAGCTTGTACTGCGAACCGATCTGGCGCAGGGCAGTGAACACCGCCAGCGCCTCCGCATCCCGCCGCACCTGGCCCAGGGCGGCTCGGCGCCGGTAATCGTTGACCCGAGCCTCAAGACGATGTTCAAATCCCCGGGCGGCTGCAGCATCCAGAGTCACGGCCAGATCCAGGCGCCGCTTGGGGGGCAGATCAAGACACTGCTGCTTGCGCCGGTGCAGCAGCAGGGGGCGCACCAGCCGCTGCAGTTCTTCCAGCTGGCTGGCCCCCTGGGCCTGCCAGAGACGCCGACCGCCCTGCTCGCGCCAATGGCCCTGGCAGTAGCGCTCTTCAAACGTCCGTTGATCGTTCCCGAGGGGATGGCCGATCGCCGCCAGCAAAGGGAACAGCTGCGAGGGGCGGCCATTCTTCATCGGGGTGCCGCTCAGCAGCCAGATGGCCCGCAACCGGGGATGACGGGCCAAGCGCAGGAAGCCCTGGGTGCGTGCTGATCGGAACGTCTGGGCGAAGTGGGCCTCATCCACGAGCAGCACGCAGCCCGCCTCGGGCAGTTCCGGCGGCAACCGCGCCCAGCTGTGCAACTCCAGCACCAGCCCCAGGCTCGCGGCCTCCTGGCGCCAGTGATGATGCAGCCCCGCCGGGGCCAGCACCACCAGGCGGCAATCGGCCAGGCGCACCATCGCCCGGGCCGCGGCCAACGCCGAGAGGGTCTTGCCCAGGCCCATGGCATCGGCCAGCAGGGCACCGCGCCGGGCCAGCAACCAGCGGGCCGCCGCCCGCTGGTGGGCGAACAGCAGGCGACCATCAACCAAGGGCTGGTCGAGGGCGGCGGCGGCCACCAACTGGCGATGGGGCGGCAAGGGCGGCAGGGGCTGGCGCAACCAGAGCAGCCACTGGGCCAGTTCGGCGGTGATGGGGAAGCGACCGGCCAGGGCCTGCTCGAGCAGGGCGGCGGCCTCCAGCGGGAACTCCCAGCACTGGCGGCGGGCCAACCAACGCCCAGCAGGGCGAATCCGGCGCAGCTGGGCCTGGGTGACCTGATCGAAGGGACAGGCCACCTCAATCAGGCCAGTGGGCCCGAGCCGCATCTGCACCGGGGTTTCGGCCAAAGCGCCAAAGTGCAATCCACGACACATTGACAGCCGTGGCGTCGGCGGCAAACTTCCGCCAACCGAGGCGCTTCGATGCAGGCCAGGGATGGAGTGTTCCTTGAGGATCTCTGCCCTAAGTTGCGCGTGCGGCGATGGCGGCAGTCGCTCCACCTGGTGACTGGTCATTGCTGCTTGTACTGCGGTGAGCGCTCGGAATCGATCGACCACGTGCTGCCCCTGAGCCGTGGCGGCCAGAGCCTCACCGAGAACTGTGTGCCGGCCTGCCTGGGCTGTAATGGCCGCAAGGGGGACAGCGATGCCTTCAGCTGGTATCGCCGCCAGAGCTTCTACGACCCGCGGCGGGCCATGGCTCTGCGGGCCTGGACCGACGGCGACATGCGGCTGGCGACGCGCCTGCTGCAATGGACCAAACCGGAGCAGCAGGCCTCAACCGTGGGCTCGGCCGCTGTTGGCGTAGCAGTTGGCGTAGCAGTTGGCGCAGCAGTGGGATCCGCTGTTGGCGCCGCCGTAGCCTCGCCACCGCCGGCCACCAAGTCCCAGGCCACCCAGGCGCCAACGGCCCCGACTCACCAGACTCGACAGGCAGCCACGCCGTTGTGGCGCTGGCAGATGGCTTCCTGAAAGCGGGGCTGCTCCGGCGCCACCAGCAGAGCCAGCAACAACAGAACGGCAGCCAAAGCCGAGGGCGCCTTGGCACGAGCCCCAGCAGCCATGGGCCTGGCGGCTGGCTTGGACGCTCTCTGGCGAGATGGGGCGTAACTCGCCATGTCGGCCATGGGAGCGACTGGCAGGGAAGCCGCAACCGCGGCGACGATGAAGACGGAAACGGGCCGATCGGAGCCTGGGAGCAGCCTCGATCCACCCAAAACGGTTTCAGGAAATCCGGCGTCAGAAAAGATGGAGGCAGTCACGGGTTGAATGCGAAAGCGATGATACAGGTGTACTCATGACTGGCTTGCCTGTCAACTCCCCGGGCGAGGCGGTCTGGGCCAGTGCGGCCGCCGGCCTGGCCCCTGAGGCCTGCGGCCGCGTGCTGGTGCTCGGTGGCGGCTACACCGGCAGCCGTTTCGCCGCAGCCCTGACGGCGCTGGGCATCGCCACGACCGTCAGCCAGCGCCAGGCGAGCAACCCGGCCGGCCCGGCCGAAGCCGGTGGGCCCAGCCAGCTGTACTTCGACCCGGCCACGGGGGCCAGGCCGAGCCGGCAGGATCTGGAGGGCATCACCCACGTGTTGGTGACGATCCCCCCCGATGCCGCCGGTCGGGATCCGGTGCTCGATCACCTCGGCGATCTACTGGCGGAGCTACCGCTGCAATGGCTGGGCTATCTCTCCACCACCGGTGTTTATGGCGACACCGGCGGGGCCTGGGTGGACGAAAGCAGTGCCACCGTGCCAGGCCTGGGGCGCAGCCGCTCCCGTTTGGCCTGTGAGCGGGCCTGGCGGGAGCGCAACCTGCCCCTGCAGGTGTTTCGCCTGCCGGCGATCTACGGCCCTGGGCGCACCCCTTTCAACGACCTGCGTCAAGGCCGGGCCCGGCTGATCCACAAGCCCGGCCAGGTGTTCTGCCGCATTCATGTGGATGACATCGTCGGGGCGCTGCTGCACAACCTGGCGCGACCGGCCGCCGGCCGGCCGGACACCCTGATCCTGGCGGATGCGTACCCCTGCTCCTCCAGTGAAACGCTCGGCTACGCCGCCCATCTGCTCGGCTGCAAGTTGCCCGAGCTGCAGCCCTACGACCGGATCGCCGCCACGATGAGCCCGATGGCGCGCAGTTTCTGGAGCGAGAACCGCCGCGTCAGCAGCGCCCTGCTGCGCCAGGGACTGGGCTACCGCCTGCGCTATCCGAGCTTCCGCGAAGGGTACCGAGCCAGCCTGAGCGCCCCCGACCAGCCCGCAGCAGGCGCAGAGCTCAACGGGCCCAGCGGCCCTGAAGCCTCGAGACCATTGAATCAAGAGCGCTGAATCAAGAGCGCCGAACCGCGGCGTCTGGAACCGGCTCAACAACGCCTCAGAAGTCCAGCCGGGTGGTCTGCCGGCGGTGCAGAAAGCCGATCAATACTGGGTTGCCAGGCGGTGAAGGGGCGCCCCAACGGGGCCGTGGCCCATTCCAGCAGTCGCGCAGGCGTCGGCTGAAAACCTCCCAAGGGCACCTCGAAACATCGCCCATGGCGGGCAACGACTTGAGCAGCGGAAGCTGGCGGGGTCCACTCAGCCAGCGCGGAAGCCGAAGCGGCCGCAGTGGGAACGGGCGCTCAGGTCGGGATCGATCAGCGGACGGTGCAACAGCGGTGTTTCAGCGCCGTGGCTCGCAAAGGGGCAGGTGCTGACCCGGAAAGCCCCATTTGCCCGGCATGGTCACCGTTCCGCCCAGCCAGAGGGTTGACGGTGGCTGGTGCTGGGGCGGCAGTTGTTCAGGGCTTCGCTGCGGGCACCGGCGCCTCCGTGCCCTCGGCTTGGTGCTCGATCACGCCCCCGAGCGCAAAGGCTGCATGCACCGCCTGCAGCGCCCGCACGCCGTCGCGTTCCGGCACCACACAGCTGGTGCGGATCTCACTGGTGGCGATCAGTTCGATGTTGATGCCGGCTGCGGCGATGGCGCGGAACATGCGCGCGGCGGTGCCTGGCGTGCAGGGCATGCCCGCGCCGACGGCGCTGATGCGGGCGATGGCGGATCCCTCCTCCACGCAGGCCTCGGGCCATTGCAGCAGCAGCGGAGCGAGGGCCTCTTCGGCGCGACTGAGATCCTCCCGTTTGAGCACGAAACTCATGTCCCGGCTCAGCTGCTGTCCCATGGTGTGGGTGCGTTCCGACTGCACGATCGCGTCGAGGCCGATGGCGGCCTCCGCCAGGGTGCGACACACCGCCGCCGCACTGCCGGGCTGGTCCGGCACATGCCGCACGGTGACCTGAATCTGATCGCGATCGAGGGCAACGCCGCGCACGGCCGGAGCGGTCTGTTGGCAGGCCGCTGGGTTGTGGCGCAATTGGCGCTCTTGCAGTTCAAAGGCCTCCGCTGTGGCCCGCAGGGCCTTGGGCCCTGCCCAGCCGGCCACCACGCAGCTCACCTTCACCTCGCTGGTGGCGATCAGGCGCAGGTTGATGCCCAGGCGGGCCAGGGTGTCGAACAGGCGGGCGGCGACGCCGGGGCGCCCGAGGATGCCGGCCCCGGAAATGCTGATCTTGGCCATGTCGGCCTCGCCGCTGAGTACGGCTGCGTCGGCGCCCATGGCGCTCAGCACCTGGCGGCACACCTGGCTCGCCTGCTCCAGATCGGCCTCGGCCAGGGTGAAGGCGATGTCGTTGCTGCCGCCGTCCTGGCTGGCCTGCACGATCAGATCCACATTCAGATCGGCGGCGCCGAGGGCCTCAAACAACTGGGCGGCTACCCCGGGGCGATCGGGCACGTCCGTGAGTGCCAGCACCGCCTGGTGCAGCAGGAGGTCTGCCCCGTCCACCGGTTTGCCGAGCTCCAGGCCCTCCTGGCCACTGGTCCGGGCACTGCCGCTGGTGAGTCGGGTGCCGGGGGCCGCGCTCCAGCTGGAGCGCACCACCAGCGGCACGCCGTAGTTGCGGGCGATCTCCACCGCCCGGGGATGCAGCACCGCGGCGCCGAGGCTGGCCAGTTCCAGCATTTCATCGCAGCTCACCGACTCCATCAGCTGGGCATCGCCCACCTTGCGGGGGTCGGTGGTGAGCACGCCGGGCACATCGGTGTAGATCTCGCAGGCATCGGCCCCCAGGGCGGCGGCCAGAGCCACGGCTGAGGTGTCGGAGCCGCCCCGGCCGAGGGTGGTGATTTCCGGGGTGCCGGCAACGCCGCTGCTGGTGCCCTGAAAACCGGCCACCACCACCACCTGGCCGTCATCGAGCAGGCGCCGCAACCGTTCGGTGCGCACCTCGAGGATGCGGGCCCGGCCGTGGGCCGATTCGGTGACGATGCCGGCCTGGGTGCCGGTCATCGACACGGCCGGCACACCCAGTTGGTGCAGGGCGATCGAAAGCAGGGCGATCGACACCTGTTCGCCGGTGGCCAGCAGCATGTCCAGCTCCCGCTGGGGCGGCTGGGCGCTGATCGCCCGCGCCAGACCGCTGAGTTCATCGGTGGTGTGGCCCATGGCCGACACCACGATCACCAGCTCGTGGCCCTCCTCCCGGCTGGCGGCGATGCGTCGCGCCACGGCCTGAATGCGCTCCACGTCCGCGACTGACGTGCCCCCGAATTTCTGAACCAGCAGGGCCATCCCCGTTGCTGTTGCGGTATTGGCTTCGATTATCGGGGCCCGGCCCCCGCGGCTCCGCTGGCTCGCGGGCTGGCCAGCAGAAAACCATCGCGGAAGGCTTCGCCTGGATCGCTGCCTCGTTTGAGCGCCATCTCCACCTCCAGCAACCGGCTCAGCAGCGCCAGCAGCTGGCCCGGAGCCTTGCCACGGATCTGTTTGCGCATCACATAGATGCGCTTGGGATTGCCGATGCCGGCCGCCTTGGCGATCACGGCCACGTCCTGTTCCCCTGCCTTTTCCAGCAGGGCCACCCAGAGCCAGCCGCGGATCTGACTGCTGAGCGAGGCCACGATGCGCAGGGCCGGTTCGTTGGCTGCCAGCAGGGCATCGGTCAGGGCGATCGCCTCCGCTGGCTGGTTGGAGAGCAGGGCATCGCCGACGGCCAGGCTGCTGGTGCTGCGGCCCCCCACCAAGGCTTCCACGGACTGGAGATCGATGGCTGCGGCTGGATCGCGCCCCTGTTGGTACAGGCTCAGCTTTTCCAGTTCGCTTTCCAGCCGGGTGCTGTCGCTGCCGATGATGTCGGCCAGGGCCTCGGCAGCAGCGGACTCCAGCTTCAGGCCGAGGTCATGGGCGGTGCGCAACACCAGGTCCACCTGGCCGCCCCCATCCCAGATCGCCGGCAGCACAAAGCTCTGCTCCTGGGCCACCTTTTTGAGGGCCTTGGTGGTGCGCAGCCGGGCATCGGGTTTGCCGGTGCTGACGAGCAGCAGATGGCAGCTCGCGCTCACCAGCTCCAGGGTGGCCTCGAGCTGGTCGGCCAACTCGGCTGGGCACTGGCTGCAGAAGGGGCTGCGTTGCAGCACCACCACCCGGGCACCACTGCCGAAGGGTGGGGTGCGGGAGTCCTCCAGGGCCTGGCTGGCCTGGGCGCTGTCGTTGCCATCGAGGCGGCTGAGGTTGATGGCCGCCCAGGCCGGATCCACCAACTTGCCCACCAGGGCTTCCACGGCCCGCTGGCGGGCGGCTTCGTCATCACCCCAGTAGAGATGGATGGGCATCAGGGATGGATGGGTAGCGAAGGTGGCGAGGCCGTCCGAAACTGGCGGCCTGGGCTGGCTGGAGGTGAGCTCTTGGTTGACGTCGATTGCCGGCCTCCAAGCTTCGCCCATGGTCCAAAGAGGCTGTCTAGCTAAGGCCTGCGGCGTAAGTCTGCGTAGCTGAGGCTCCATTGCAGTTCCACTCCATTGCCGCGATGCTGGACACCGATGTACTCCTCAAGGGCCTGCTCTAATCGGGGTTGGCAGCTTTTGTCCATTCCGAATAATTGCTGGCAGAAGTGAAGCATCTGCTGCCGAGAATCAAAATGCCAGGGGCAGGCGCGTATTTCGGTGCTTAGCACTTCGAGGTCGCTGGGCCAGTGCAGCTGCTGGAAGTTGCGATAGATGCCGCGATGTCCGGTGGATGTATGGCGATCGACGAATTGCTCGAGAAAATGCATAATGCCACTGTCTGGAAGCACATCGGCGAGATGGAGCAGGCCGAATGGTCGTATTGCGCTGGTCGCATTGACCAAAAATCCATCCAAATCGTGAATATGGTGTAGTGCGGCCAGGCAGATGCAGCGCTGCATGGACGTTGCTGCTACTGGCCAAGGGGTGTGGGGATCCACCACTTCTACGTCGGGATCAAATCCTGGAGTGAATTCCAGACTGCGCACCAAGACTGGAACTTGCATGGCAGTACGCAGGTGCTTCGCCAGGTAGCCACTGCCAGACGGTACATCGAGCAGATGCTCTCCTGCCTGCAGGGGGTGGAACCGGAAGAGTTGTTCGTATTCAAGTGTGCGGGCTTTGGGGGCTTCCACCATCGCTTGTTGGTAAAGCCAGCCGCGTTTCGCGAAGATTTCGGTATAACTGTTTGGGCTTGGCTCGGGAATGTTCATGAATGAGGTGCTTGGATGACTTATCGTTGGTTGGGCGACTGGGTTCTGTGCATGAACTGGTTCCATGCTGCCGAGTGCTTGACTGGTTTTTCCGCCCAGAAAAAGGTGTGATCTGGTGCGGAAACTGGGAGTCCGTGTTGCAAAACCTGTTGGGGGTCAATTAAAAAAAGTATGCTGCGTTCACTTGCGTCCATCAGCACTTCATTGGGGTGTTTATAGGGGTGGTGTCGGGAGGTTGCAGCGAGATTCAGGGCGGCGATGCTGTCAGTTAGTCGCTGGGGGAATGCGATAGTCAGGTGGGGATCGGCTGCGATGAATTCCATTAACTTTTGCCGCAACGCCACCAGCTCTTCTGCTTCGAAGCGGGCGATCATCACGATGGTTGGGATGCTGTGGTGTCTGCCATCTGGAAACAGCTCTCTGAAGATGATGTTGGTTCGCCCCGCCGAGGCCTGAGGCATCCAGTTGACTTCAATGAAGGCACCTGGGCATTGACTGGGTGGTTGCCTGATGTCGCGGCAGAGATAGTCAATACCCGCGGCAGCCAATCGGAGCGTGGAAGCGATGGTTTCGCATTGCCGGCGGATCTCAGGATGCACCTGTTCGGTGACTTCCTGGAAGAGACCACCGGTGCTCACGTTGGCATTGCTCCGCAGCCGGATTGTTTGTCCCGTTGGGGGGATGTCGCTGAGATTCAGCTTGGCTTGCTCGAGGTGATGGAGGGTCTCAGCGTCGACTGGGATCAGGCCGCTCACACCATCGAGAGCACGCAGTCCTTCTCTGTGCTTGTTGGCGGCCGCGATTAACTCGGATACGGTGCTGATCCCGTCTCCTGTGATGCTGGGGGGCAGGCGTTCAACGGCCCAGGCCAGGGAGCCATTGAGCATGGTGAGGCGTGTGTCGTTCCCCTGGATCATCTCTTCGATCACCAGCTTGTGCGTTGCCTCGCGTCTGGCCTCCTCGGCCGCCCGCAACAAGTGGGCCTCGTTCTCGATCCCTACGGTGACACCACATCCTTGGTCTCTATCGGCGGGCTTGAGGACGCAGGGGTAGCCGATTAGCGCTGTGGCTTTCACCAGGTCGCTGTCCTTGCAGGAGGCCCGTAGCGATAGCTGGCGCGGAACCGGTAATCCCAGGCTTCTGAGTAATTTGTTGGTTTTTTGCTTATCTTGCGCAATATCGCATCCGATCTGGGAATCTCGGTCTGTGGCGGTGCTGTTGATCCAGCGAGCCTGGCAGCCGCTTCCCAGTTGATAAAGCCGGGTGCTTGGGTCGATCAGGAGATGGGGGATTCCTCGCTGCTTGGCTTCGCCGAGCAATTCCATCGTGACGTGATGTTGGCAGCAGATGCTGCTATTCAGTTGTAATCTTGTCAGGCGAGTTTCCAGGCCTGACTGGCTGCCGCTGTTCTCAGGTTGCAACCAGCTTGCGCTGATCAGTTGGTAGGCCAGGGATAGTGCACTGCCGGCCAGTTCATGCTGAAGACAGATTGCAATCCAAAGGCCTTCAGGCGTTTTTGGCCCTAACGGAGGCCGCTGCAGATCTACTTGCGCTGGGGTCAGGATTTGCCTGGCTATGGAGACGAGGAGGCCGGCGGCTGAAGCCTCCAGCTCCTGTCCGCAGGCTGGGCCTTGCGTCTTGGTCAGCCTGGGAAAGTTGCGATAGACGGCGGCCAGGGCCTGGTCGTGCCACTGCCGAGCGGCCTCCGCATCCCCAGGGATGGTGAGAGGCCAGTGGATCAGCCAGGCCGGTCCGTCCCAGATCAGACTCGGACCATGGAGTTCCTGCAGTCGGAAGGGAGGCATGGCTGTCTGCGGGTTCCATGCATTGTTGCTAACGGTCTTCCTATACGCAGAATGGTTTTGTGGACTTTGTCTTCGGGCTCTGCCGGCTCGGCTGGCTGATTCTGATTCCATAGGTTGGAGCCGCTGTGACCCCCACTCCCACCCTGGACCACCCGATCTTTACGGAGAGCCTCCGTCGCATTCGCGGCTGGTTGGAGCCCACAGGCCTGCTGGCAGACCTGACTCTGCTGGAGCAGGAGGTGGTGGAGCGCCTGGTGCACAGCAGCGGCGACCTCAGCGTGGCTTCGGGGGTGCGCTTCTCCCCCGGGGCCTGTGACCTGGGGCTGGAGGCCCTGCTGGCAGGGGTTCCGATCCTCACCGATACGGCCATGGCGGCGGCGGCGGTGGCGCCGATGGCCCGACGCACCTTTGGCAATTCGGTTTTGAGTGTGCTCGCTTGGGCTCCGGCCGTCGCTCCCGAGGGCAGCACCCGCGCTGCGGCGGGCCTGGATCTGGCCCTGGAGGCCCATCCCGGTGCCGTGGTGCTGATCGGCAGTGCCCCCACGGCGCTGGTGCGATTGCTGGAGCGGGTGGCCGCTGGTGCGGCCCGGCCGGCCTTGGTGGTGGGCATGCCGGTGGGCTTTGTGGGCGTGCTGGAGAGCAAGGCCTTACTGGCGGCCAGTGACCTGCCCCAGATCCGGCTGGAAGGCAGCCGCGGCGGGGCCGGCCTGGTGGGGGCCAGCGTTAATGCCCTGTTGCGCCGGGCCTGGCTGGAGCGCCAGTGCTGAGAGTCTGCTGAACACTGGGGTGCCGGTTGGCGCAGGGGCGATCGAGTCGGGTCGAGACCGATTCTGCAGCGGTTTCCTACGCCGTCAGCCCCACCGCCACATGGCTGTTGGCTTCGATGCGGCCGAGCACCTGGCGGGCCCGCAGCACCACGGCGGCGGGGACCCCCGCCAACCGGGCCGCTTCGATGCCGTAGCTGCGGCTGGCGCCGCCGCGAGTCACCCGATGCAGGAACACCAGGTCGTCGCCGGTTTCCGCCACCAGCACCTGGGCGTTGCCGACGTTGGCCAACAGCTCGGCCAGTTCATTGAGTTCGTGGTAGTGGGTGGCGAAGATGGTGCGGGCACCGATGACGCTGGCCAGATGCTCCGCCACGGCCCAGGCGATCGAGAGGCCGTCGAAGGTGGCGGTGCCACGGCCGATCTCATCGAGCAGCACCAGGGAGCGCTCGCTGGCGTGATGGAGGATGTTGGCCGTCTCCGTCATCTCCACCATGAAGGTGGACTGGCCGCTGGCCAGGTCGTCGACGGCGCCGACCCGGGTGAAAATGCGATCGGCGAGGCCGAGGCGGGCGGAGCGGGCCGGAATCCAGCTGCCGATCTGCGCCATCAGCTGCAGCAGACCCGTCTGGCGCAGATAGCAGCTCTTGCCGCTGGCATTGGGGCCGGTGAGCACCAGCAGATCGGGCGCGGTTGGGCTGTCGTCGAGGCCGGAAGCGGGGGAGGCGAGCTCCGCCTCGCTATCGGCGGGCCAGCCGCTGGCGGTGAGCCGGTCGGGCTTGCTGGATGGGTCCGTGCTGTCGAGCCGATCAGTTCCAGCGGATCCTTCCCTGATGATCCGCTCAGTGCCGGCCAGCAGGTCCTCGGTGGCGGGCCTGTCAGGTCCGGCAGGGAGTCGGGCGCGAGCGTGGCTGGGAGGGCGGGGGACGCCGCCGCCCAGGGCCAGATCGTTGGCGGTGAAGGCCTCCTCCACCAGCAGCTGCTCCACCACCGGATGGCGGCCGGCCTCAATGCGCAGCTCGCGGCCCGCCACCAGTTCGGGCCGGCAATAGCCGCTGGTGGCGGCCACTTCGGCCAGGGAGGCGAGGGCATCGAGTTCGGCCACGAGCCGGGCGGCGGTGCGGATCGGGCCGGTCTGCAGCCCCACCCGGCTGCGCAGGTTGGTGAACAGCTCGTATTCCCGCTGGGCGGCCCGGGCCCGCAGCTGCAGGATGCGCCCTTCCCGTCCCTTGAGGGCGGGGGTCACGAAGCGTTCCTCGTTGGCCAGGGTCTGGCGGCGGATCCAGTGCTCCGGCACGGCGCTGGCGCGGGCGCGGCTCACGGCCAGGAAATAGCCGAAGGTGCGGTGGTACTGGAGTCGCAGGTTGGTGTTGCCGCTGGTCTGGCGTTCCAGGGCCTCCTGTTCGGCCAGCCAGTGGTCCTGGTCGTCGAGCTGATTGCGCAGGCCATCGAGCACCGCATCCACTCCGTTGTGGATCAGGCCGCCTTCGCTGAGGCTCAGCGGTGGTGCCTCCAGCAGCTGCTGGCGCAGTTCCGCCGCCAGGGCGGCCAGCTGCGGCCAGGGCTGTGCCAGGGCTTGCAGCGGTTCGCTCTGGGCGTCGCGCACCAGGGTGGCCAGCTGCGGTAGCCGCTCCAGGCCATCGGCGAGGGCCACCAGATCGCGGGCGGAGGCGCTGCCGGCTCCGGCCCGGCCGGCCAACCGTTCCAGATCGCCCATCGGTCGCAGCAGCCGGCGCAGGGCCAGGCGCAGGGGGCGATGCGCCACCAGTTCGCTCACCCCATCCTGGCGGGTAAGGATCGCGGGCCGCGCCACCAGGGGCGCCTCGATCCAGCGCCGCAGACAACGGCCGCCCATGGCGGTGGCGGTGCGATCCAGGGCCCAGAGCAGGGAGCCGTGCAGGGAGCCCCCCAGCTGGGTGCGGGTGAGTTCCAGGTTGCGGCGGGTCTGGGCGTCGAGTACCAGCTGGTCGCCGGCGTGCCAGACGGTGGGCATGTCCAGC
This sequence comes from Synechococcus sp. UW140, assembly GCA_945872185.1. GTDB lineage: Bacteria > Cyanobacteriota > Cyanobacteriia > PCC-6307 > Cyanobiaceae > Cyanobium. The sequence goes on from CAMBZX010000017.1 coordinate 17,065, forward strand.
GGAATCGGCGGCCTGTCGACGTCGCCGGGCTGGGTGGCATCGAGGTAGGCCAGCAGGCCGCCGGCCGCCCGCAGCGCCAGGGGCGCCTCACCCAGACCCAGGCCATCAAGGCTGGCGAGGCGAAAGCGTTCCAGCAGCCGGGCCCGGGCCTGGGGGGTTTCGAACGGGGTGCGCGGCTGGGGGGTGAGCCGGCGGCTGTCCGGACACCAGGCCGGCGTCGGGTCTCCCGGTTCGCTCGGAGTGGGCCAGATCACCTCGGCCGCCTCCATCTGCAGCAGTTCCTGGTGCAGGGCGGCGCTGCCGTCGCGCTCGGTGACACGGAACTCGCCGGTGCTGACATCGGCGACGGCCAGGCCCCAGCGGCCGCTGCTGCCGTCGTGGGCGAGCACCACGGCGCAGAGCCAGTTGTTGCGGCGGGCGGCCAGCATCCCCTCCTCGAGCACGGTGCCGGGGGTGAGCACGCGGGTGATGTCGCGGCGCAGCAGGGCTCCTTTGGCGGCGGTGGTTTCCAGTTGGTCGCAGAGGGCCACGCAGAGGCCGCGGCGCACCAGTTCGCCGCAGTAGCGCTCGGCGGCGTGATGGGGGATGCCCGCCATCGGCACCCGGCCGATGGCCTTGCCCGCCTCCTTGCCGGTGAGGGTGAGCTCCAGTAGCCGCGACAGCAGGATCGCGTCTTCGAAGAAGAACTCGTAGAAGTCGCCGAGGCGATACAGCAGCACCCGCTCCGGGTGGGCCGCTTTGAGCTCCACGTAGTGGCGCAGCACCGGAGACAGGGCGGCTGGATCGACCAGGCTGTGGTGGTGCCAGCGGGGCAGGTCGGAGTCGAGCGCGCTGCCGTCCTGGTTCGCCGGCTCAGGGGCGCCCGCTTCCGTGGTGGTGGAGTCCTCGTTGTCGTCAGCGGTTGGCTGGGGAGCAGGGTCCGCCGTCGGGTGCTCCCGGACACTTTCTTGGCGCGGCCGCGGTCGGGCGGCGGCATCGGCGCTCAACCGCTCGTCATCGAAGCCGTGGGCGGCATCGCCCTCGCTCCCGGTCGAGTCCGATGCCGGCGCAGAGGGCGGTGGCGCCGGCAACCCCAGAGCGGCCACCAGGGAGAGCTGTTGCGCGGCCGCAGGGGCCTGGGCCGCCGAGCGCGCCGCCATGACACTGGGGATGGGGTTGCCCATCTTAGGGGCCACCATTGGTGGTGCCTGGCTCCGGTGAGCCCCGGCCCGGCGACGGCTGCCCCTACCCCACAACTTGTGAAGGATGGCGCCCGTCTGGGCCGGCGGCGCGGGGCGCTCGTGTGAGAATCCGCCCACTGCCTGATATGGCCGGCGAGCCCCTTCACCCATGCAGATCCTCAACACCCTCACCGTTCTGGCCCTGGTGGTGATGTCTTTTGCCCTGATTGTGGCGGTACCGGTGCTTTACGCCAGCAGTGAGGACAGCGGTCGCTCCAACCGGCTGATCCTGATCGGCAGCGCCGCCTGGGTGGCCCTGGTGCTGCTCAACTGGGGCATGAGCTTCTTCGTGGTCTGAATCCTTGACGGTTTTCGAAGGTCGCTTCACCGACACGGCTGGTCTGAAGATCGCCGTGGTCGTGGCCCGTTTCAACGATCTGGTCACCGGCAAATTGCTGAGTGCCTGCCTGGATTGTCTGTCCCGCCACGGCATTGATACCGCCGCCGACAGCGCCCAGCTGGATGTGGCCTGGGTGCCTGGCAGCTTTGAAATCCCGCTGGTGGCCCAGCGCCTGGCGGTCAGCGGTCGCTACCAGGTGGTGATCACGCTCGGTGCCGTGATCCGCGGCGATACCCCCCACTTCGATGTGGTGGTGGCGGAGGTGAGCAAGGGTGTGGCGGCCGTGGCCCGCGACACCGGTGTGCCGGTGATCTTCGGCGTCCTTACCACGGATACGCTGCAACAAGCCCTGGAACGGGCCGGAATCAAGAGTAATCTGGGCTGGAACTATGGGCTGCAAGCCCTGGAGATGGGCAGCCTGATGGCGGCGATTCCAGGCTGACTTCCTCCGGGAAGATGTCTCGTTGCGGACGCACGCCCCCATGCCCTGATACTGGAGATCGAGTGAGCTGGCAGCGGCCACGCCAAGTCATTGCCCTCTGTGCGCTGGTTGATCTGCTGGGCTTGGTGCTGGTTGCCGCGCTCGTCGATCTGCGCTTTGCCACCCACCTGCTGGCTCATCCTGAGTGGCTGGTTCCCTTTGGCATCGCCTATGTGATCTTCAGCTGGCTGTTCGGCAGTTACACCCTGCTGCGCTTGCCTCGGCTGAGCCTGGTGCCGGTGCTGGTGCGTCTGGGCTGTTCAGCCCTGGCGACGATGCTGGCGGTGGTGCTGGCGTTCTGGCTGCTGAATCTGCCCGTCACCTTCACCCTCGGCCATCGCCGTGTTCAGGCGGCTCTGTTGTTGGGGATGACGGTGTGGGCCCTGCTGGTCCGGCTGCAGTTGCGTCACCAGGTGAGCCGTCACCAAACCCCGTTTCCCTCCAGTCTGGAGATGGCGGAGCAGCGGCAACAGCGCCTGCTGCCCGACCAGTTGCCCGAAGATGCGCTCAGTGTGGCCGATGTGCCCTGGACCAATGCGCTCAGTGTTGAGCGTCAGCTCAAACGCGCTGCTGATGTGACGGTGGCGCTGGGGTTGCTGTTGATCACTTCGCCCTTGATGGCCTTGGTGGCCCTGCTGATCTGGCTTGAGGATCGCGGGCCGGTGATCTATACCCAGGCTCGCAGTGGCTGGATGGGTCAGACCTTCCAACTCTATAAGTTGCGCACCATGCAGCAAAGCGATCCGGCAGCCAAGGCGAACTGGACGTTGCCGGGTGATCAGCGCATCACGCTCGTTGGCTGGTTCCTGCGCCGGGTGCGAATTGATGAACTTCCTCAGTTGTTTAATGTACTTCGGGGGGACATGAGCCTGATTGGCCCACGTCCCGAGCGCCCCGAACTTGAAACCGAACTGGAAGCGGGGATTCGCCACTACCGCAAGCGCCATTGGATGCTGCCTGGCTTGAGTGGTTGGGCCCAGGTGAATGCACCCTATGCGGGCAGTCTTGAGGAGGCGGAGCTCAAGCTCAGCTATGACCTCTATTACTTGCGTCATTGGAGCACAGGTTTCGATCTGTTGATCTTGATCAAGACGATCAAGACCGTCCTCAAGGCGCGGGGGCGTTGAGCCCTGCCAGCGGCGATGGCAGGATGGCCCTGTCAGCTGATGGTTGTGGCTTGACGGTGGAGATGGCCAGCGGCAGGGGCGAATTCCGCAGATGACGCAGAAGAAGGAGTCGAAACCTCGGCAATTGCTGTTGATCCTGGTGGCTTTTCATCCACCGGAGGCCCATGTACAAACCTTGCGCACTTGTCTGGCTGCGCTGCCTGAGGCAATTGGCTATGCCGTAGTGGTGAATGACCATCGTGCCGGTGAACCGGTGGATGGCTTGCGGGACTGCGCCGATCTGTTCCTGCCCTGCGCGCACAACCTCGGCTACGGCCGCGCCATCAACAGGCTGGTGGCTGCTCTGGACGGCGCTGCGCCGCAGTGGCTGGGCGCCCTGAATACGGATCTGAGCTGGAACCCCGGCACGTTTGAAATACTGCTGGACTGGCTCGGTTGTCATCCTGAGGTGGTCTTGGCGGTGCCGGAGATCCAGGACCCCGAAGGCAAGCCCCAGCTCCTCTGCAAGCGGGATCCGAGCCTGCTGGCCCTGATCAGCCGACGCTTCCTGCCCGAGGCGATCAAGCCACGGTGGTTGCGCCGCTATGACTACCGCTTTCAGATGGCCGAGCAGGATCTAACACAACCGCTCGATGTGCCCTATCTCAGTGGTTGCTGCATGCTGATGCGTCACCGGGCTTTCGAGGCGGTGGGCGGATTTGATCAGCGCTTCTTTCTTTATCTCGAAGATGCCGACATCAGCCGCAGCCTGCGTGGGCTTGGTCGCTGTCTTCATCTGCCAGTTGCGGCGGTTCGCCATCACTGGGGCCGCGGTAATCACCACTCGCTTTGGCTCACGCTGGTGAATATTCAGAGCGTGTGGATCTATTTCCGCAAGTGGGGCTGGCGCTGGTGGTGAGGGGCCTGGCTGGTTCGAGGCGCTGTCGCTAAAACGGGGAAATCGCGGAGAGTTAGCCTGTGCGGCTCAGGTGGTGCTGCGGGTGGGTGCCAGCCCCTCGGCTTCCTGCCGCTGGCTGGACGGACCCCAGTGCCATTGCACGGTTTCAGCCCGTTCCAGCAGGGGGATGGCATGGGATGGCAGGTTGGCGGGACACAGGCTCGCCAGCACCTGCGTGAGCTCTGGGGCCGTGGCGCTGTCGCCAGCCTGGCGGGCGGCGGGCTCCCGTTGGCGGTAGCCGAAGGTGGCGAAATCCTGGGCGTAGAGGTGATGGGCGATGTCCACTTCGGCCTGGGAGAGGGCTGGGGCGATCGGGGCCGAGGCGAAGGGACGATTGCGCAGGCTGGCCTGGGCCAGCTCCCGCATCTCCAGCGGCAGATTGAGCTGGCTGGCCAGCTGTTGGAAATCATCGGCGAGGCTCTCGCAGCGCAACAGCTGATCCACCATCGGTGTCGGGCCGAGGTGGGTGAACCAGGTCATCGGCAGCGAGTGGATGAAGCGGGGATCGCGCTGGCTGTGGCCCAGGGGCAGTTGGCTGAAGTAATGCCTGCGCATTGCGGTTGTGATTCCAGGCCCGTTGATGATGGCTTCATCCGCGCGGGAGCGCTGGCGAAAGTATTCGTTGGCAGCAGATCCCAGGCGTTCATAGGGATCTCTCACGGCGGCGATGACGGTATAGCGCTCGAGCCACTGGTAGGCCGGCCAGTGAATCAGGTCGGCCATCGGCAGATGGGCCAGATCGACGTGGCGATGCAGGATCGGGCTGTAGCTGAAATTGAACAGTTCCTCGTTGCTCTGGGCTGGCGCTTCCAGCAGCAGAATCTCTCTGAGTTCCTTGCCGGCGCACTTCGGCACATGCAGGAAGACCAGCTCAAGGTCGTGACGAATGATCATGGTGAATCAGCGTAAGTGATCTGGAACTTGCCATTGTCCGGCTTCGATTTCCTGTTGTCGCTCACTGCGAATCCCCAGTTGCTCCGGAGTGTTGAGCCAGTGCAGTTGGGCGGCACCAGCCTGCAGCAGCATCGAAACGCAGACGTCTTCGTAGAGCATGGATTCCACGAAGCCCCAGCTATGTAGCGCGAAATCGCCCAGCAGGCTCACCGCTTGGCCATTGAGCAGATAGCCCGTACCGCCAGACATCCAGCGCGTTGCCCCGAGGGAGTTGAAGGGTCTGAGATTCGAGCGCGCCGACTTGCCGATATGCCAGGCCCGATCCAGATGCAGCGGTGAGGGGGTGAAGATCGGGAATCCTGCGGCGGCGGCACCAGCCACTCCCAGCGTCTCCACCAGCTGGGCGAGCGCCAGGGGGTCGTCCGGTTGGGCATCGTCATCCATTTTCAGCAGGGCCGGTGGGCTGGGCAGCAGCGACAGCACCCATTGCAGGGTGATCAGTTTGGCCGGCAGCCCTTCGTAGGCATCGTCCGCCGGCAAGCGCAGCAGCCGCCGCTCTGGGCAGAACTCAAAGCGCCAATCGGGCAGCCGCGGATCGCCGATCACAATCAACGGCTGGCCCCAGCCCGCCGCGGTCCAGGCCGCAAAGTCGGCCAGGGTGGCCTGGCTGCGAGCCAGCTGGGCTTGACAGCTCACGATTGCCAGCACCGGAGCGCCGCCGGCGAGGTTCTTCTGCAGCGCCAGCAGGGCCTCGGCATTGAGCTCGCTCAGCAGCCGCCGGGCTGCGCCCAGAACCTGCTGATCGAGCGGCACCAGGCTCAGGAGTGGTCGTAAGGAGGCCAGCAGCGCGATCGGCGGGGCCGATCGGCCCAGTTTTCGTGCCACCTCCACGCCCAGGAGTTGGTTGAGAAAGGTCGCCTCGAGCCTGTGGATGGACTCCTGGCGAAGCGGAATGGCGACATGGTGCCGCACGGCCCGCCTGAGATCGTCGATCACCTGCTGATGCCGACGGAGCAGGCGAGCCTTCACCTGGCGCGGCGCACGCCAGAGGCGATCAGGATTCACGATGTCGGCAGCTCCACCGGCGCGCTTGATCGTAAGGGGGGCTTCCGGAGCATGATCAGGCCGATGGTGCTCTGGTTTGAGCCTTGTCTTTGCCTGTTGCGAATCCAGAGTTGCGCCTGCCGGACTTCCTTGGCCTGGGAGTGCAGAAGGGGGGCACCACCACGCTGCATCGGTTGCTGCTCGATCACCCCGAGGTGTTCTTGCCGGAGCAGAAGGAAGTTCACTATTTCAGCCTGCACTACCGCCGGGGCCCGGCCTGGTATGCCAGCCACTACGAGGCGGTGGCAGCGGGCCTGTGTTGTGGTGACATCACCCCCTATTACCTGTTCCATCCCGAGGCGCCTGGACGCCTCAAGGCGCTGCTGCCGGCAGCCCGTCTGATTGTGTTGCTGCGAGATCCAGTGGAGCGCAGCCTCTCCCAGGTGTTCCACGCGCGCCGGCTGGGGCTGGAGCCCCTGGACCTCGAGGCGGCGCTCGCCGCGGAGCCGCAGCGGTTGGCGGGAGCGGAGGCGGTGCTGGCCCGCCCCGATGGCCGCCACGGCTCCCATCAAGAGCACAGCTATATGGGCCGTAGCCGCTACGAGCGGCAGTTGCCCGGTTGGCAGGCGCTGTTCGCGCCGGAGCAACTGCTGATTCTGCGCAGCGAGGATCTGTTCACCGATCCAGCCAGCGCCTGGGAGCGGCTGCAGTCTTTCCTGGGGCTGACGCCGGTGCCCTGGGCGGGGGCGCTGCCCCGGGCCAATGCCGGTGGCGGTGAACTGGCCACGGTGCCGCCCCAGCTGCGAGCCTGGCTGCGCGAACAGCTGGCCCCCACCTATCGGGCCATGGAGGCGGATTATGGACTCTGCTGGTGAAGGCAGCGGCCGGCAACGGACGCCGCCCCAGCCCCCCCTGGTGTTCGATCTCGGTTTTCACCGCGGTGAAGATACGGGGTATTACCTGGCGAGCGGCTGTCGGGTGGTGGCGGTGGAGGCCAGCGCTGAGCTGGTGGCGGCGGGCCGGCAGCGCTTTGCGGCGGCGATGGCGGCCGGGCGGCTGACGCTGGTGCACGGCGCGGTGGTGGGGGCGGCGCAGCGGGCCCTCAGCGCTGAACTGCTCTTCTATCCACACCCGGAGCGCAGCGAGTGGGGCAGTGTGGATCTGCGCTGGGTGCGGCGCAATGCCGAGGCCCATGGGCTGCCCCACGGTGAGCCGGTGCGGGTGCCGGCGTTGGAGTTGCAAGCGCTGGTGAAACGCTACGGCTGCCCCGACCATCTGAAGATCGACATCGAAGGTGCCGATGAGGCGGTGCTGGCCGATCTGGCTTTGCTGGAGCGGCGCCCGGCCACGGTGAGCTGGGAAACGGGCAAGGAGAGTCTGGGGGCGGTGCTGGCCCAGCATCGGCGGTTGGCGGCCCTGGGTTACGGCCGTTTCCGGGTGGTGCAGCAGGCTTACCTTCAGACTCTGCCGCCGCTGCTATGCCCGGACGGCAGCCTGTGGCGGTTCGAGGCGGGATGTTCGGGGCTGCTGCCCCAACAGAGCCCCCAGCCCTGGCGCCCCCTGCTCTGGGTGGAGTGGCAGTATCGCCTGCTGTTTGTGGCCTACGGGCTGGTGGGGCCCCGCTCCTGGTTCCGGGCGGCGGCGCGCCATCCTGCGCCCTGGATCGGCGGCCTGCCGCGGCGCCTGCAGCGCTGGTGCGAGCGGCGGCGCTGGCCCCTGCCGGGCTGGGTGGACAGCCATGCGGCGCTGGGCCGCGGCGAATCAGTCAGGGGCGCGGAGGGCTCTTGAGGCCACCAGCTCCAGCAGGGCTAGCTGGCGTTTGAGGCAGGCTTGGAGCTCGTAGTGCTTCTGCACGTGCGCCCGAGCGGCCGCCCCCAGGGCTGCGGCTCGGGCGCGATCCCGCAGCAGTTCGGCCACCGCCAGCGCCAGGTCGGCGGGGGCGAAGAAATCCACCAGCAGGCCGTTGTCGCCATCCCGGATCACCTCACGCACCGGAGCGGTGTCCGAACCCACCACCGCGCAACCGCTGCTCATCGCTTCCAGCAGGCTCCAGCTGAGTACGAAGGGATAGGTGAGATACACATGCACGGCTGTGATCTGGAGCAGGTGCAGGAAGGTGTCGTAGGGGAGTTGGTCGGTGAAATGGACGCGGCTGGGATCGAAGCGACCCTCGATTTCCTGGAGGAACACCTGCTTCCAGCTGCCAGTGGGGCATCGGGCGCCATAGCTCACCCCCTCCTGTTGGCCCACAATCACCACCCGGGCCTCCGGAGCCAGTTGCTGCAGCTCCGGCAGGGCCCGCAGGAAGGAGTGGCAGCCGCGATAGGGCTCGAGGCGACGGTTCACGAACGTCACCACCGGATCCCCCCGGCGGATCGTGGTGCCGTCGGGAAGCACCAGGGGGGCGACCGCAGCATTGGGGCAGGCCCGCTGGGTGTCGATGCCCTCGTGGATCACGCTGATGCGCGATTGCCAGTGCGGTGGGAAGGAGGAGCGTTGGAAGGCGGTGGGGGTGACGCACCAATCGCTGGCCTGCAGATTCAGCAGCAGGTTGGCGGTTTTCATGCGCAGTTTGGCTTTGTCCTGCCAGCTCTGCAGCCCCTGCATCTCCTGATCGAAATCGGAATCGAAGCCGGTCGGCTGGTAGTAAAACTCCTGGTAGCTGAGCAGGGGCGCCTGCGGCCAGATGTCTTTGAGAAAGAGCGCCTCGCCCCAGCCGGGGTGGGCGCAGATCAAATCGGGCTGGAAGCCCTTCGCTTGCAGCTGATGAGCGATGTTGGCGCAGGCTTCAGCGCGAATCACCTTGCTTTCGGTTTCCATCACCAGCGGGTGAATCCCCTTGGTGTTGACCCGCTGGACGCCGTAGGAGAGGTAGGCCACCTCTGCTGGCACGGTTTCATGGCGGCGGGCCCGGCCCATCCCCACAATCTGATGCTGCCCGGAACTGGCCAGGGCCTGCAACATCCGCATGTATTGACCAGGAAAACCCTGGTGGATGAACAGGAGATTCATGGGGAGGTGGTGCTCGGCGGCCGCTGCTGCGGCCGACCCGGGGGGACAGCTGGCTCGATTCTCTCCCAGACCTGTGGATCCCGTGCCGCTGTGGGCTCAGCCGGGCCAGGGCATCAGCGTCGGCAGCCGATCAATCGCCTGTTTCTGGCAGCCACCGCAGGCTCCTGGGGGCAGCCTGCGGTGGCTGCCGTTCGCAGCCGCTGGCGAGCAGCTGGCGGAGTGAGCGGACGGCGGCTGAAGCAGCCATAAAAAAGCCCCGCGTAAAGCGGGGCTGAGGGTCATTAAATAACTTTAGCTCCAGACTTCCCAGACAGTTGAGGTAGCTGGGAAGGAGTAATCGATCGAGACAGAGGTCGTAATGTTGGTGATCAGGCCGCCGGTGATTTCCAGGCCACCGGTGGAGTCCACCGCGTAGGTAGCCTCACCAGTGTTGGGAGGGAATTCAATGCCGGTTGGTTTTGTGATCACAGCCACGTTATCCAGGGCGATCAGCAAGTCGCTGTCGTTCAGGAAATCGTTGCCATCGCTGATGAACAGGTAGGAGAGGGTGCCGTATTCGGGGGTGTAATCGCCGAAGGTCTTGTCCACGAAGGCCACACCATTCTGCGTCCACAGCAGGGCTTCGCCGAAGCCCTGCTGGACACCGGCTTCGATGAACTCGGACAGGCTGGTGATGCCGTCAATCACCAGGCCTTTGCTGTTGACGAAGTAGTCGTCACCGCTGCTATCGAGGGTGCCACCACTGCCGAGGGTGATGTTCACCTTGATGCCACTGTCCTCGGTGATGAGTTTGATCTCATCGCGCTGAAGCGAATTCAGGCCGCCGAACGACTCGCCGTTCCTGTCATAAGCGAAAGGATTCGAGGGATCGGAGGCATCATCTAAGGGGCTACCTGGGATGGGATCGACATTCAAGGCGAGGCCGACATAGCGGTAGAAGCTGGCATCGGAGTCGAAGTCGGTAATGGTGTCAGCACCAACCCCTTGGGCATTGATCACCGAATCGCCGAAGGCGAATACGAACTGATCGTTGCTTAGGCCCGAGAGCTCAAAGTCGCCTGCAGCAATTGGCTCGCTAATGCTGTCTTCGCCGTAGAAATAGCCCTTGGGGCCATTGTTGACGATGCCCCCGATCAAATCGGGGATTGGTCCTCCCATCATTGTAGGAATGAAGCCACCAATCACGTCCAGAACATCTGCGGTGCTGGTCTGGGTGGTGGAATCACCCGTCATGATGTCGGCACCGGTGCCACCGTCGATGGTGGTGAAGATGTCGGCGAATTCAGAGAACACAACACCCGAAGCCTGGGTGATGGTGTCATCGCCAGCACCACCAGAGAGGTAGGTGCTGTTGGTGCGGGCGGCACCGGAGTAATCGTTGATGGTGTCGTCGCCATCACCACCGTCCAGGGTGGTATTGACCGACTGGATTGCCAGGAAGTTGATGACGTCGTTGCCCAGATCACCACTGATCAGGGTGTTGTTGCTTTCGACACCGGCAACCAGAATGCTGTCTTCAGCTTTACCGCCGTAGATGGAGGAATCATCGAGCTCGAGACCCAGCAGGATCATCGTGTCGGAGCCGCGGTTGCCGTTGATTTCCGTGTCTTTGACAACACCGGAAAGCCCAAGGAGGATGTCGTCATCTTGGCCGCCGACGATCACGGAGCTGTCCAGGTCTCGGGCCCAGACGATGACATCGGTGCCTTGGTTGCCGTTGAGAGTGGATTCGTTGAATGCAGCCGATTCAACTTGGTCTTCACCACCCAGCGATAAGTTGGGATCAATCAGGGCCAGGATGTCGACACCGGCGCCACCACTGAGTTCGGATTGATAAACCTCGGCGGCTTCCACGATGAGGGCTTCTGCGCCGAATTCAACAATGCGACTGACGTCGAAGCCGTCAACAGGGTTGGAAGTATCGTCGCTGAGATTGAGGATATATTCAACGACGTCGGCGACAATGGGGCCCGCCAGGGAGTTGCCGTTGCCACCCAGGTGAACCGCACTTTGATTGAAACTCTTGACATCTTCGCCGATGTAAACGACATCGATGCCGTCCTTGGTGGGATCAAGACCGTCGGCCTTGATGATGATGCCGCTGTACTCGGCGCCAAAGGTTTTGGAGCCAAGGATGATTTCGTCGCTGCCGCCGTCTCCCCAGAATTGGTTGTCGCTGCCGTTTTGAGTGCGAATGACAATCAGGTCGTTGCTGGCACCGCCGTAGACAGTGCTGTCCTGAATTTCAGACGATTCCAGATTGATAATATCGGCGCCTTCATTGCCTTGAATGACGGAGTCGATCAGATTGCCGTTGATCTCGATGTAATCATCGCCGGCTAAAGCTTTGAAATCAGCGTCGTAAGTTTCCGCAGCAGTGCCTTGAACGGTGATATTGGGGCCGTTCGTGCCGAGCCAAACGAGAGGGGTGGCCATGTATGGGCTGGGAGATAAAGACTTTACGCTTCTTAGTATACTCGGTGAGTGATGATTTTTGTCTGTGACAGCAGCGCAGCTGTCTGCCGCAAGCTCAGGCTCCTGGGCGCCAGGCAGCCTGCGGCTGGTGTCGATCGCGGCCGCGGGTGCGCTGTTGGCGGAGCGAGAGGAGGCTGGCTGAGGGAGATGAGCCATCAAAAAAGCCCCGCACAAGGCGGGGCTGGAGGCCATCAACTCACATGGAGTCAGGCGGGGGTGGGTTGGGGGAAGGCGGAATAATCGATCGAGACAGAGGTCGTAATGTTGGTGATCAGGCCGCCGGTGATTTCCAGACCACCGGCGCTGTCCACCGTGTATGCCGACGCATCGGGGAAATCGATGCTGGGATCTGTGATCACAGCCACGTTATCCAAGGCGATCAGCAAGTCGCCGTCGTTCAGGCCATCGGCTCCATCGCTGATGAACAGGTAGGAGAGGGTGCCGTATTCGGGGGTGTAATCGCCGAAGGTCTTGTCCACGAAGGCCACACCATTCTGCGTCCACAGCAGGGCTTCGCCTTCGCCCTGCTGGACACCGGCTTCGATGAACTCAGACAGGCTGGTGATGCCGTCAATCACCAGGCCTTTGCTGTTGACGAAGTAGTCATCACCGCTGCTATCAAGCGTGCCACCACTGCCGAGGGTAATGTTCACCTTGTCGCCGAATTCGTCGGTGAGTTTGATCTCATCGCGCTGAAGCCGATCCAGGCCGCCGAACGACTCGCCGTTCCTGTCGTAAGCGAAGGGATTTGAGGGATCCGAGGGCTCATCCAAGAGGCTGCCGAGGGGGGGCACAGCATTCAAGGCGGGGCCGACATAGCGGTAGAAGCTGGCGTCGGAGTCGAAATCAGTGATCGTGTCAGCACCGACCCCTTCTTCGTTGATCACCGAATCGCCGAAGGCGAATACGAACTGATCGTTGCTCAGGCCCGAGAGCTCAAAGTCGTCTGCAGTGATCGTGCTAGTCGTGGAGTCTTCGCCGTAGAAATAGCCTTTGGGGCCATTATTGACGACGTCAGCAATGAAGCCAGTTAGTGGGCCTGGGCCAACTAAGCCACTAATCACGTCCAGAACAATTGCGGTGCTGGTCTGGGTGGTGGAATCACCCGTCATGATGTCGGCACCGGTGCCACCATCAATGGTGGTGAAGATGCTGGCGAATTCAGAGAACACAACACCCGAAGCCTGGGTGATGATGTCGTCACCATTGCCACCAGAGAGGTAGGTGCTGTTGTTGCGGGCGGCACCGGAATAATCGTTGATGATGTCTTCGCCATCACCACCTTCCAGGGTGGTATTGAGCGACTGGATTGCCAGGAAGTTGAT
>CAMBZX010000018.1 GCA_945872185.1 Synechococcus sp. UW140
GGATCGGGTGCCGGTGGGCGAAGACCAGAAACAACATCTCGAATTGGCTCGCGACATCGCCCAACAGCGAATCAACGCCCGCTTCGCTTCCCGGGACAGCGCTGGTGAACCGATCCCGATTCTCAAGGTGCCTCAACCCATGATCCTCATGGAAGGCGCCCGGGTGATGAGTCTCACCGACGGCCGCAGCAAGATGAGCAAAAGCGACCCGAATGAAGGCTCACGCATCACCCTGCTGGATCCAGCGGAGCTGATCACGCGCAAAATCAAGCGGGCCAAGACCGATCCGCAGCTGGGTCTGGAGTTCGGCAATCCGGAGCGACCGGAGGCAGACAACCTGCTGGGGCTCTACGCGCTGCTGGCTGGCCGCAGCCGTGAAGCCGCAGCCGCTGAATGCGGATCCATGGGCTGGGGCAGCTTCAAGCCACTGCTGGCTGAGGCCACCGTGGCTGCGCTTGCGCCCCTGCAGGCGCGCTATCACGAATTGCGAGCCGATCCCCAGTATCTGGGCGAGGTGCTCTCCCAGGGCCGCCAACGGGCCAGTGCCGTGGCCGACGCCACCCTGGCGCGGGTGCGCCAGGCCCTGGGCTTTTTGGTCAGCAGCTGAACCTGGGATCAGCGCAGCTGCGCTCACGGATCATGGTTCGCGGATCAGAGATCAGGGATCACGGTTCGCGATAAACCACCCGGCCGCGTTCGTCATTGCCCACATCCAGCAGCTGGCGGTGAAGCAAGCGTTCGATCTCAGCAGATACCACCTCGCTGTCGGCATCGCGGGGGAGCTGGAGTTCCAGCAGGGCATCGTTGATGGTGAAGCCCAGGCGACCCGAACGGCGGGCCAGCTGCAACAACTGCCGCTCCAGCGGGGGCAAGGAGGCGGTTGTCGCCGCGTTGAGGGCCTCTTGAAGCTGCAAAGACTGGTTGGCCCGTTGCACCAGGTCCGGGATCAGCAGCAGATCCACCATTTGGCCCACAAAGCAGAGGCCAAAGGTGAGCAGCCAAATAGTGCCACTGATCGGCCGTCGGTTGTAAAAACGCTGCAGGCCGCACACCCCCACCAGGGAGATACACCACAGCAGATAGCTCACGGCGACGCTGCGGCGTTCGGCTCCAGCCGCCAGGGCGGGCAGGGAGGAGAGGAAAGGACGAAGGGTCACCGCAGCCGATGGGGGCCGGTTTCACCGTAGAGCCCCCATCAGCCGGCAGGCTGCCAAAGGCGCGGCAATGCGGCGCTCCAGCCGTGGCCTGGTGGGGCCCGCCCACGCCTGAACCGACTCCGTAGGATCCAAACCTCATCAAACCACCCGTGATTCCGTGACCAGCGCCCCGATGGCCGTCAGTCCCCAGGCGGCAGCGACCGAGAGCGGCACGGCGGTGCTCCATCTGCCCAAAACCAGCGACAGTCCGGCGTTGCTGCGCATCCGCCATTCGATGAGCCATGTGCTGGCCATGGCGGTGCAGCGATTGTTCCCGAAAGCCCAGGTCACCATCGGTCCCTGGACCGAAAACGGCTTTTATTACGACTTCGACAACCCCGAGCCCTTCACCGAGGCCGATCTCAAAGCAATCCGCAAGGAGATGCTCAAGATCATCAGCTCCCGCCTGCCCCTGGAGCGCATCGAAGTCAGCCGCGAGGAGGCCGAACGCCGCATCAGCGAGCAGAACGAGCCCTACAAACTGGAGATCCTGGCTGGCCTGCAGGAGCCGATCACCCTGTACACCCTCGGCGAGAGCTGGTGGGATCTCTGCGCCGGTCCCCACGTGGCCAACACCAGTGAGCTCAATCCCAAGGCCTTCGCCCTGGAAAGTGTGGCGGGGGCCTACTGGCGCGGGGATGAGAAACGGGCCCAGCTGCAACGCATCTATGGCACCGCCTGGGAAACGGCTGAGCAATTGGCCGAGTACCAGCGCCGCAAGCAGGAGGCCCTGAGGCGCGACCATCGTCGCCTGGGCACCGACCTGGAGCTCTTCTCGATCGAAGACGAAGCTGGTGCCGGCCTCGTGTTCTGGCATCCCCGCGGCGCCCGCATGCGGCTGTTGATCGAGGACTTCTGGCGCCAGGCCCACTTTGATGACGGCTACGAGCTGCTGTACACCCCCCATGTCGCCGACATTGAGTTGTGGCGCACTTCCGGCCATCTCGACTTCTACGCCGAGAGCATGTTCGGGCCGATGCAGGTGGACGAACGCCAGTTCCAGCTCAAGCCGATGAACTGTCCGTTCCATGTGCTCACCTATGCCAGCCGGCTGCGCTCCTACCGCGAACTGCCGATCCGCTGGGCTGAACTCGGCACCGTCTATCGCTACGAACGCCCTGGGGTGATGCACGGGCTGATGCGGGTGCGGGGCTTCACCCAGGACGACGCCCACGTGTTCTGCCTGCCGGATCAGATCGGCGATGAAATCCTGCGGGTGCTCAATCTCACCGAGCGCATTCTCAGCACCTTTGACTTCCGCCAGTACGAGATCAACCTGTCCACACGACCGCAGAAATCAATCGGCGACGATGCCGTCTGGGATCTGGCCACCCGGGGCCTGATCGAGGCCCTCGAGCGCAAGGGCTGGTCCTACAAGGTGGATGAGGGGGGCGGTGCCTTCTACGGTCCGAAAATCGATCTCAAGATCGAAGATGCCATCGGTCGCCTCTGGCAGTGCTCCACGATTCAGCTTGATTTCAACCTGCCGGAGCGCTTCAACCTTGCGTATGTGGCGGCCGATGGCAGCCGCCAGCGACCGATCATGATTCACCGAGCAATCTTTGGCTCACTGGAGCGCTTTTTCGGCATCATGACCGAGAACTATGCCGGTGATTTTCCGTTCTGGTTGGCACCGGAGCAGATCCGGTTGCTGCCGGTCACCGATGAGGTGTTGCCCTATGTCGAATCGCTGCAGCAGCAGTTGCAGCAGCAGGGGGTGCGGGCCACGATTGATCGCAGCGGTGATCGACTCGGCAAACTGATTCGCAATGGTGAACAGATGAAGATTCCGGTGCTGGGTGTCATCGGCGCCAAGGAAGCTGAAACCGGAGCGATCAGCCTGCGCAGCCGTCGCGATGGCGATCTCGGCGCCCTGCCCCTGGCCACCCTGATCAACCGGGCTGTCGCGGCCAACCAGCAACGGTTGCCGGGCCTGGGCGATGGCTGAGGGCCGGGCGCCCCAATCGCGTTCAGCCAAACTGCTGTTCTGATTGCCCTGCGGCCATGACCACCTTGCTGGCCGGTGACATCGGCGGCACCAAGACCCTGCTGAGCCTGCACGCCGCCGCCAGCCTGGAGCCCCTGGCCAGCAGCCGCTACCCATCCGCCGACTGGGATGACCTCGGCGCGATGGTGGGTCATTTTCTGGTGGACTGCGAGGGCCGCGGCCTGGCCAGGCCCGCCGCCGCCTGCCTGGCGGTTGCCGGCCCGGTGCACGGCGGCCGCGCCCAGCTCACCAACCTCAGCTGGATCCTCGAAGAGCAGGAGCTGGCTCACGCCTGCGGCATCCAGCGGTTGGAGCTGGTCAATGACTTCGCTGTGCTGATCTACGGCCTGCCCCATCTGGAGGCCACTCAGGTGGCTCCCGTGCACAGCGGCGCCACCGTGGCGGGCGCCCCTTTGCTGATCCTCGGCGCCGGCACCGGGCTGGGGGTGGCGCTGGGGGTGCAGACGAGCACGGGGCTGCAGGCCCTGGCCAGCGAGGCCTCCCATGGTGAGTTCGCGCCGCGCAGCCAGCAGGAGTGGGAGCTCAAGCAATGGATCCAGGCGGATCGTCAGCTGGAGCGGCTGTCGATCGAGCGGGTGGTGAGCGGCACGGGCCTCGGGGATGTGGCCCGCTGGCTGCTGGCCAGCCGTGATCCCCAGGGACTGCATCCGCTGCAGGGTCATGCCAGCCGCTGGCTGGCCAGAGGCCAGGAGCCTGAGGCAAGCGCAGGCACCAATACCGAACCTGCCGATCTGCCTGCCGCCGTGGCCGAGGCGGCCGCCGCTGGCGAGCCGCTCGCCTTTGAAGCCCTCGATCTCTGGTTGGGGGCCTATGGATCGGTCTGCGGCGATCTGGCCCTGGCCAGCCTCAGCCGTGGTGGCATCTGGCTGGGCGGTGGCACGGCGGGCAAGTTGCTGGCGGGACTGCGCTCGCAGCGCTTCCGCCAGGCCTTCCTGGCCAAGGGCCGTTTGGCGGCGGTGCTGGAGCCGATGCCGATTCAGGCCGTGATCGATCCAGCCTTCGGCAGTTTCAGCGCTGCCTGCCGGGCCCGGATGCTGCTGGATTGAGGCCGTCCCATCGGCTGCAACACTGGGCCCAGTAAGACGACCTAGATGGCGCGCCCAAGCCTCGGCCAAGGGGTGGTGGTGGAGGTACCCGCCACCACTGCCAACCTCGGCCCCGGTTTCGATTGCCTCGGAGCGGCGCTGGAACTCGGCAACCGCTTCGAACTGCGGGTAATCGAAGGCGGCGGTGATCGCTTCGATCTGATCATCGAAGGCAGCGAAGGTGCCCATCTGCGCGGTGGCCCCGACAACCTCATCTACCGCTCCGCCCAACGGGTGTGGAAGGAAGCCGGCGAGGAACCGGTGGCACTCGAGGCCAGGGTGCAACTGGCCGTGCCGCCGGCCCGCGGCCTGGGCAGCAGCGCCACGGCGATTGTCGCCGGCCTGATCGGCGCCAATGCCCTAGTCGGCGAACCGCTGAGCAAGGAGAAGCTGCTGGAACTGGCGATCGATATCGAGGGCCATCCCGACAACGTCGTGCCTTCCCTGGTGGGGGGCCTCTGCCTCACCGCCCGCGCGGCCTCCAATCGCTGGCGGGTGGTGCGCTGCGAATGGGCGAGCAGCATCCAGGCCGTGGTGGCCATCCCTTCCATCCGGCTCAGCACCTCCGAGGCGAGACGCGCCATGCCACGCAGCATCCCGATCAGTGATGCGGTGATCAATCTCGGCGCCCTCACCCTGCTGCTGCAGGGCCTGCGCACCGGCAATGGCGATCTGATCGCCGACGGCATGCACGACCGCATCCATGAGCCCTACCGCTGGGGCCTGATTCAGGGGGGTAAGGCGGTGCGGGAGGCGGCCCTGGCCGCGGGAGCCTGGGGTTGCGTCATCAGTGGCGCCGGACCCACCCTGCTCGCCCTGGGGAGCGCCTCCGTCGCCGAGGCGGTGAGCGAGGCCATGGTGGAGGCCTGGCGCCGGGAAGGGGTGAGCAGCCGCGGCGCAGTGCTCCAGCCCCAGTACGCGGGCAGCAGCTGGGGCCACCTACCCCGACTCAGCTTTTGAACCCTTAGCACAGGCCATGAGTACTTCTACTCAGCTGATAGATTCCTCCACCGAAGGATCCGGCCCGCCCCCAAGGTTCGCGGTCGATGATCCCCAAGTCACCAGCCGGATGTAGTGATGGACGCCACCCTGCCCGTTTCGGCCGCGTCGACCCTCTCCGCGGCTTTTCCCTGGCTGAGCCTGATCGTGCTGTTGCCGGCGGCGGCGGCCCTGATCATGCCCCTGCTGCCGGGCGATGCGGACGATCCCAGGCTGCCCCGGCTTCTGGCTCTGGGGGTGCTCGGGGTTGATCTGGCCCTGATGCTTTGGGTGTTCAGCCGTCATTTCGATGGCAGCGTCGCCGGCCTGCAACTGGTGGAGCGCATTCCCTGGGTGCCGGCCCTTGGCCTGGAATGGTCCCTGGCGGCCGATGGACTCTCGGCTCCGTTGGTGGTGCTCAGCGGGTTGGTCACCCTGTTGGCGGTTGCCGCCAGCTGGAACATCAAGCGCAAAACCCGCCTTTATTTCGGCCTGCTGCTGCTCCAGGCTTCGGCCCAGGGCCTGGTGTTTCTTTCCCAGGACTTCCTGCTGTTCTTCCTGGCCTGGGAACTGGAACTGGTGCCTGTGTATCTGCTGATCGCCATCTGGGGAGGTAAGCAGCGCCAGTACGCCGCCACCAAATTCATTCTTTACACCGCCTCAGCCTCCCTGCTGATCCTGATCAGTGGCCTGGCCCTGGCCTTCTCCGGCGATAGCTTCACCCTCAATCTCTCGGAATTAGCGACCCGGTCCCCAGGCGGCACCTTCGGGCTGCTCTGTTATCTCGGTTTCTTGGTGGGCTTTGGGGTCAAGTTACCGATTTTCCCCCTGCACACCTGGCTTCCCGATGCCCATGGTGAGGCGAATGCACCGGTGTCGATGCTGCTGGCCGGTGTGCTGCTGAAGATGGGGGGCTATGCCCTGCTGCGCTTCAACGTGCAGATGTTGCCCGAAGCCCATCTGCTGCTGGCCCCCGCCCTGATTGTCCTGGGGATTGTCAATATCATCTATGGCGCCCTCAACGCCTTCGCCCAGGACAACGTCAAACGCCGCATCGCCTGCAGCTCGGTGAGTCACATGGGCTTCGTGCTGCTCGGCATCGGTGCCGTTGATGCGCTGGGCATGAGCGGCGCAATGTTGCAGATGATCAGCCATGGCCTGATCGCCGCCTCGATGTTCTTTGTCACGGGCGTGTTTTACGACCGCACCAAGACACTTTCAATCCCCAACATGGGCGGCCTGGCCAAGGCGTTGCCAATCACTTTCGCCTTCTTTCTGGCCAGTTCCCTCGCCTCCCTGGCGCTGCCGGGCATGAGTGGCTTCGTCAGCGAGATCACGATCTTCCTCGGTGTCACCGCCAATGACGGCTTCACCATCCCCTTTCGGGTGCTGACGATCGTTCTGGCCGCGATCGGGTTGGTGCTCACCCCCGTTTATCTGCTGTCTCTGTGCCGACGGGTGTTCTTCGGCCCCAGAATTCCGGCTCTGGCCGTGGTGGGCGACATGACGCCGCGGGAACTGGTGATCGGCCTCAGCCTGCTGGTGCCCACCCTGGTGATCGGCTTCTGGCCGCGGGTGGCAATCGACTTCTATCAGGCCAGCACCAACGCCTTGTCGATCGAACTCAGCCACACCAGCCAGCTCGCGCTCAGCCATCTCCCGATTCTGGGCTGATGGTCCTTGGGCTGATCACCGCCCCGGGCGCAGCCACGCTGGCTGCACTTTTGGGCTGAAATGGCCTGAGCACGTTGCCTTTGGCGAACACCCATGCCCCTTGATCTCCAGAACCGACCGGCCCTGCTGGCCGGCGCCGGGCTCCCCCAGTTCGAGCTGATCACACCGGAGCAGGTGAGCCAGCACATTCCGGAGCTGATGGCGGAACTGGAGCGGGAACTCTCCACACTCGAAGCCCAGCTCGATGGCCTCCACCAGAGCGGCCAGGCGCTGGACTGGCCAGCGGTGATGGAGCCCCTGCATCGGCTGAATGAACGGCTGCGCTGGAGCTGGGGGGTGGTGGGCCATCTCAATGGAGTGTGCAATACGCCGGAACTGCGCCAGGCCCATGCCCAGGAGCAGGCGGCCGTGGTGGCCTTCGGTAATCGCGCCGGCCAGAGCGAGATCCTCTACCGGGCCTTGAAACGGTTGCAGGCGCGCCCGGATCTGGACGCCACCCAGCAGCGCATTCTCGCGGCCGAACTGCGCGACATGGACCTGCGTGGTGTTGGGCTGGCGGGAGCCGAACGGCTGGCCTTCAACGCCACCAGCCAGCAGTTGGCGGAACTCTCCACCAGTTTCGGCAACCGCCTGCTCGATGCCACCAACAGTTGGACCTTGCGACTCACCGAGGAGGCGGAGGTGGCGGGGCTGCCCCAGAGCCTGCGCGAACAGCTGGCCCAGGCGGCCCGCCAGGCCGACCCGGCCGCTGCCGAAGCCACGGCCGAGTCGGGCCCCTGGCTGCTGGGGCTCGACTACCCCCGCTTCGGGCCATTCCTGCAGTACAGCCGCCGCCGTGATCTGCGCGAACGCCTCTACAAGGCCCAGGTGAGCCGGGCCTCAGGCGAGGCCCCCACGCCCCAGAGCAGCACGGCTACAAGCAACACGGCCGAAGTCAGCACGGAGCAAGCCATCACCGGCGACAGCAATTGGCCGGTGATTGAAAAGATTCTCAGCCTGCGGCTGGAGCAGGCCCGCAGGCTGGGTTATGCCAACTGGGCGGAGCTCAGCCTGGCCGCCAAGATGGCCGACTCCGTCCAGCAGGTGGAAGCACTGCTGGAGGACCTACGCGTCGCCGCCTATCCGATGGCCGTCCAGGAACTCGCCGATC
Source organism: Synechococcus sp. UW140 (assembly GCA_945872185.1). GTDB lineage: Bacteria > Cyanobacteriota > Cyanobacteriia > PCC-6307 > Cyanobiaceae > Cyanobium. The sequence continues at coordinate 8,092 of CAMBZX010000018.1, forward strand.
TGCGGGCCTGTGCCGAGCGTCATGGTGCTGCCGAAGCCGCCGATCTTCAGCCCTGGGATGTGAGCTTCTGGGCTGATCACCTGCGCCGCGAGCGCTTCGATCTCGACAGCGAGGCCCTGCGGCCCTGGTTCCCCTTGCCGCAGGTGCTCGACGGTCTCTTTGCCCTCTGCGATCGCCTCTTCGGCCTCACGATCACCGCCGCCGATGGCGAAGCGCCGATCTGGCATCCGGATGTGCGCTTCTTCCGCGTCCACGATCGCGACCAGGGCCGGCCGATCGCCGCCTTTTATCTCGATCCCTACAGCCGGCCGGGCAGCAAGCGCGGTGGCGCCTGGATGGACGAGTGCCTCAGCCTTTCCCATGCGGCCGATGGCAGCCCGGTGCTGCCGGTGGCCTATCTGGTGTGCAATCAGAGCCCGCCGGTGGGCGACACCCCCAGCCTGATGACCTTTCAGGAGGTGGAAACGCTCTTCCATGAGTTCGGCCATGGCCTGCACCACATGCTCACCACCGTCGAGCACCCCCAGGCGGCCGGCATCAACAACGTGGAGTGGGATGCGGTGGAACTGCCCAGCCAGTTCATGGAGAACTGGTGCTACGACAACGCCACCTTGCTGGGCCTGGCGCGCCACTGGCAGAGCGGTGAACCGCTGCCCGAGGGCGAGTTCGCCAAGCTGCTCGCCGCTCGCACCTTCATGGCCGGCGCCGCCACCCTGCGGCAGGTGCACTTCTCGCTCACAGATCTGCGACTGCACAGCAGCTGGACGCCGGACTGCGGCCAGAGCCCTGAACAGCTGCGACGCCAGATCGCCGTCAACACCACGGTGCTGGAGCCGATCGAAGAGGACGCCCTGCTCTGCTCCTTCGGTCACATCTTCGCTGGCGGTTATGCCGCTGGCTATTACTCCTACAAGTGGGCCGAAGTGCTCAGCGCCGATGCCTTCAGTGCCTTTGAAGAGGGTGGTCTCGATAACGAGGACTCGATTCGCGCCACCGGCCGCCGGTTCCGTGACACCGTGCTGAGTTTGGGCGGCAGCTGCCATCCGGCCGAGGTGTTCGAGAGCTTCCGCGGCCGGCCGCCCTCCACCGAAGCCCTGATCCGCCACACGGGTCTGGTGGCTAGCTGAGCCAGATCAAGGCCGCAGCAGTTCCGCCAACAGCGGCTGCATGGCCTGGGGCGCCAGCAGCAGCCGGTCGTGGCGCCACACCGGCAGCAGCTGGCGGCGGCCCACCGGCAGCACCCCCTGCCAGCCGGGGACAACGGTGAGATCGGTGGGGCAGTAAAAGCTGCAGCACTCGATGCGGCGCAGGGGATCGAGATCGGCGTTCAGGCGCTCCAGCAGCCCACTGCCGGGCTTCATGTCGGCGATGCCGGCCAGCCATTGGCGCGGCCAGGGCAAGGCGATCAGGGTGCCCTGATGCGGACTGGCCACGCTGATGAAGCGGCGGGTGCGAGGCGCACCACCGAGCAACTGAATCCAGCTGCGGGCGATCACGCCCCCCATCGAGAAGCCCAGCAGATCGATCGGCCGCTCGGGTCCGAAGGCGGTTCGAATCGCCTCATCAAGGCGCTGGGCCAGATCGAGCAGCGGCTTGGAGCCGAGCCCATGGGGCAGGTGGGGCAGCAGCAGCGGATCGCGGCGATGGTTGAGCTCGTGCAGCAGGCTGCGGAACACCTTCGGTGTATCCCAGAGCCCGTGGACCAGCACCAGCGGAACCGGCTCAGCCATGGTCACCAGGATCCAGTGCGCTCACAGCGGCAGGGACCGATGGCTGAACTGGCGTTCGCCACGGGCATAGTCGGCGGCGATGTGGCCCTCGCCCCGCAGCCGGTAGCGATAGGTGACCAGACCCTCCAGTCCCACCGGCCCCCGCGGCGGCAGGGTCTGGGTGCTGATGCCCACCTCAGCGCCGAAGCCGTAGCGGAAGCCATCGGCGAAGCGGGTGGAGCAGTTGAGGTACACCCCGGCACTGTCCACCGCCGCCAGGAAGCGCTCGGCAGCCACCGGGTCGGTGCTGGCGATGGCATCGGTATGGCGGGAGCCGTAGGTGGCGATGTGCTCCAGGGCCATCTCCAGGTCATCCACCACCCGCACGCTCAGGATCAGGTCGGAGTACTCCGTGCGCCAGTCCTGGTCCTGGGCGGCGTGCGGCACGCCCAGGGCACAGGCGGCCGCATCGCCCCGCAGTTCGACGCTTGCGGCCGCGAAAGCCGCGATCGCCGCCGGCAGAAAGCGCTCGGCGATCGCACGGTGCACCAACAGCGTCTCGATGGCGTTGCAGGCGGCCGGGTACTGGATTTTGCTGTCGAGGGCCAGGCGCAGCGCTTGCTCAGGATCGGCCGCCTGATCGACGTAGAGATGACAGATGCCATCGGCGTGACCCAGCACCGGGATGCGGGTGTTGTCCTGGATGAAACGCACCAGGGCGTTGGAGCCGCGCGGAATGATCAGATCCACCAGGCCATCGAGCTTCAGCAGCCCCAGGCTCTCCTGGCGGCTGGTGAGCAGGGCCAGGGCCTGGGGATCAACGCTGGTGGTCGCCAGGCCGCGGTGCAGGGCGGCCAGGATGGCAATACAGCTGTGGCTGGCCTCCCGGCCCCCCTTGAGCAGGGCGCCATTGCCGGAACGGATCGCCAGCGAGGCGATCTGCATCACGGCGTCAGGCCGGGCCTCGAAGATCACACCCAACACCCCCAATGGCACGCTGATCCGCTCCAGCACCAGCCCTTGATCCAGCTCGGTGTGCAGCTGGCGCCGGCCCAGCGGATCGGCCAGGGCTGCCACCTGTCGCACCCCCTCAATCGCCGCGGCCAGCTTGGCTGGATCGAGCTTGAGCCGGGCCACCAGTGCCGGTGCCAGACCATCGGCCGCCGCCGCCTCCAGATCGCGCTGGTTGGCCGCCAGGATCGCGGCGCCATCGGCCTCCAGAGCCGCGGCCATCGCCTGCAGGGCCTCGCAGCGCTGGCCATCGCTGCTTTGGCCCAGGGCCAGGGCTGAGCGGCGCACGGCCAGGGCCCGCTGCAGCAACTCGGGCGAGGGGTCGGGAATCTCGGTCATCGCTCCATCATCCCAAGCGATCCAGCGCCAACCGGGCAGCGCCGAGCCGTCCGGCCCCGTTGCCAAGGGCACAGGGCCGGATCTCCAGCCCCTCGCGGGACACCGCCAGCACCCGCTGCTCCAACTCAGCCCACACCGCCGGCAGGAAATGGTGGCTGGCGCCACTGAGGCCGCCACCGAGCAGCACCAATTCCGGGGTGAGCACATAGAGCAGGGAGCTCAGGCCGATGCCCAGCAGCTGGCCGTAGCGCGCCCATACGGCCAACGCTGCGCTGTCACCCGCATCAGCCAGGCGGCAGAGCTCATCGGGCTCGAGTGGGCTCAAGCGGGCCAGGCCGGCGATGCTGCAGTACTGCTCCAGGGAACCGCGATTGCCACTGCGGCAGGTGGGACCGTCAGGATCCAGCCCGATCAGGCCGAGTTCACCGGCGGCACCGCCATGGCCGCTGAACAGGCTGCCGCCCAGCATCACGCCGCCGCCGACGCCGGTGCCGAGGGTGAGCAGAATCGTGTCGCCACCGGCACGGGCCGCCCCGAGCCAGGCCTCACCGAGCAGGGCGCAGTTGGCGTCGTTGCCCAGGGTGACCCGCCGTTGCAGCCGCGACTCCAGCCAGTCCGCCAGGGGCACATCCAGCCAGCCGGGCAGGTTGATCGAAATCCGGGCGAGGCGCGCCGCCCGATCCGTGGGCCCCGGTAAGCCCACCCCGACCCGATCGGCCCACCGCTCGGGATCGAGCTGGTCCACCGCCTCGGCGATCGCCATGGTGACGGCCCCTGGCAGCGCCGGCTGGGGGGTGGGCACCTCCAGCTCGGCCAGCAGCTGGCCCTGGTCATCAAAACGGCCGAGCTTGATGGCGGTACCGCCAAGATCAACCCCGATCACCTGACGAGAAGGCGCCGGCAGCCCAGGCTCAGGGCTGGAGCCAGCTTCCGGCCCGCGCACCGAGGGGTCAACGCTGGGGGCATCGCTGGGCTGGTTCATGTGGAGAGGGCAGGGTGGCTGAGGGGGTGGACCGGGAACCGCAACACCGTTGGCTGGCCGCGGCAGAGCTCAAAACCGGAAGAACACCTGGAGCAGGCTTTGCCAGGCCCCCTGGCTGTCCACCGAGCCCTCCACATTGAAGGTCTCGGAAGCCTTGTAGGTGAGGGTCACCTGGGGCGGCACATCGGAGCGGTTGGGTGCCACCAGCAGGGAGGCATTGAAGCGATCGGTGATGTCGTAGCCCACCTCGGTGGCCAGCACCAGCTGGGGCGGAACCTGGCCGGAGCGCAGCTGGCTGCGCACGGCGATCGAAGGATTCACATAGGTGGGATAGAGGGCCAGGCTGATGCGCTGCCCCAACGCATCGCTGAACGAGGCCAGCAGGGGCGAGAGCAGGGACTGGCCGAGCACGGTGGCCAGGGCCGTACCGGCCTGGGCCCCGTTGAGCCCCGCCAGCGAGTTACCGCCGATCAGGGCCACCAGGCGCTCCTGGGGCAGGGGGGGACTGCTGCGCAGGCGGATGGTTTCGGCGATCCGATCGGCTGGGCCGCTCACACTCACGGTGACCAGAATCAGATTCAGTTGATTCAGGGACGAGAAGCCCCCCTGGGACTCCGTCTCCACCAAGGACGTGTAGCCCGAACCACCCACGCCTGTCTGACCCACCCCACTGGGAGCGATCACGTTGAGGCTATCGGCGATGCGGGTGCGCAGGGCGATGTCGAGGTAGGGAACCAGACCCAGCGAGGGGGTGAACACGGCCACGTTGGGCGCATCGGGATCGAGGTTGAAGGTGGTGGTGAACAGATTTAGCCGCCCCCGCAGCAGGCGCACCACACCAGAGGCCCGCAGCGAGGGATCAAGCTGGCCGCTGATGCGCAGCGAGCCGCCGGTGCTGAAGTTGGCGATGTTCGGCAGCACCACCTGCAGCCCAGGACCGAAGCGCAGCACCAGGTCGTTGAAGCTGAGCCAGGGGAGATTGGGAATCGATTGCTCCAGGGCGGCACTGGTGCTCGACTCGACATCCGGACCTAGCAACACCAGCGGCTGGCGGAAATCCCACCGGCTCTGCAGCAGCTCGTTCATGTTGGTGGGTTGCACCGATGGGCCGGCTTTGGCCTGGCTTGCCGCTGTCTGATCGGACCCGGCCGGGGTTGACTTCTCGGGTCGGCCCAGCTCGCCGGGTTGGGCATTGATCGTGCCGTGGCTGATCGTCAGGTCGCCGCCGAGCCTGGGGGCCACCAGGCTGCCGGCCAGGGTCAGCCGACCCGCCGCCATGGCGGCGATCCGCGACTGGGCGAAGGGCACGTCCTTGAGGCTCAGCGTCAGGGTCGGCTCGTTGCTGAGGCCATGCACCAGCCCTAGCCGCCCTTCGCCCTGGATGCGGCCGCGCTTGCCGACCCGGGCCCGCAGATCCTGAACCAGCAGCTGCTGGAAGTCGAACAGCACGGTGGCCTCCACCTCCTGCAGTGATTGGCCGACAAGCTCATATTCGCCATCGCGGCAGCGCAGGAAACCGTTGGCAATCGGATCGTCGAGGCTGCCGCGCACCAGCAGCTGAAGGTCGACACTGCCCTTGCGCCAGGTCAGTGCCCGGCCGGTCAGATCGGTGAGGAAGCGCAGGCCGTCGCCGCGGCTGGCCAGACGCAGCTCGAGGCTGTCACTGCGCCGGTCCAGGGGGATGGTGCCGGCCAGATCGACGCTGCTGGAGGCCCCGGCGGCGCGCAGGGCCAAGTCCACACCCAGTCCCTTGGCCTTCAGCTCCACATGGCCGCGATCAAGCTGCAGGGCCTGCTGGCCGAGGCCGCCGTCGTCCAGGGAGAGATCGAGCGCCAGTTCGGGCTGGCTGGTGCCGAGGCGATAGCGCCCCCGCAGGCCGAGACGACCGCGCAGACTCTCCGGCACTGGCGTCAGCAGGGCCAGCAGCGAGAGGGAGACACCCGACACATCGAAGCTGCCAGCGCCAGCAAACAGGGGGCCCTCCAGCCGCACCTGGAAGGGGTCGTGGGCCAGGGCCAGATCCCGGTCCCGCAGGGCCAGCCACAGATGGCCACGGGCCTGGAGGTCGGCCCGGGCCCGGCGCAGATCGGGGCCACGGATGGCCAGATCGGCATCCAGGCGCATCTGTAATCGGGAGAGGCGCTCGGCCCGGGTGGCCCGGCGGCGCTGTTGATCCCAGGCGTTCAGTCTCGCCTGGACGTCCTGCAGCACCAGCAACTGCTCCTGGATCGGGACCCCGAGGGTTTCGATCGCCGCCACCCCCAGAGCCGCTGCCCCCTGATGGCGGGGCAGGGGAGCGCCACGCCACACCGCCCAGGCCTGGAGGATCTGGTTGAACAACAGCGAGGACAGATCCGTCGCCTGGAAGCGGGCCTCAAAGGGCCCCGCCCAACGCCCCTTGAGGGCCACCTCGATGCTGCCGGCCGCCAGGGGTTGCACCGTGCCCTTGAGGCTGTACTGCCGATCGGCGTAGGCCACCTGAGCCCGCACGCTGCGGCCACCGAGCCCCAGAAACTGGGGTTGATCCAGGGCCACGTCGCCCGAGAAGGCCAGGGCCTGGAGCGACAGGCTGCCAGAGCCACTGAGAGCGCCGTCGAGGGGCTGGAACGCTCCGTTGCGGCCTAGGGCCAGCGACAGCCCATGCAGGGGCAGATTTCGGGCCTGCCAGCGGTACTCGGCCGGTTTGCCGCTCAGCTCCAGGCTGCCGCCCTGGCGCTGCAGGGCGATGTTGACCGGATACCAGCGGCGATCAAGCCGGGCCGTGATCGTGCCGCTGGGGGCGGGCGATCGGGCCTCGATGCGCAGCTGGCCGCCACCGCCAGGGCGGCCCAACAAGTGCCCGCCCCAGGTTTCCTCTAGCAGCAGGGGGCCGGCCCCGGGCCGGTGCACCACCAACGCCAGATCAGGCACCAGGGCATTCAGGGCCCCGTGCACCCGGCCTTCGGCATCCAGCCGGCCCTGGAGCCGGCTGCCCACCAGAGGGCTGAGCCGGGCGAGGGGGAAATCGCGCAGCTTGAACTGGGCCTGCAGCTCACCCCAGCGCAGCCCCCGTCCGGTTTGGAAGGCCAGCGGCAGCGAGGCCGTGGCCTGCAGATGCTCCGCCTGCAGATGCTGCAGCTGCAGCTGGTTGCCAGCCAGCCGCAGCGAGGCCTGCCAGCTGCCCAGCAGCGGATTGGCCCGCTGCAGGGCCGTATCCACCTGCAGCTGCGGCTGACGCATCAATCCACTGGCAAGCAAACGCCCCTGCAGGGGCTGATACCGCAACCAGTCCGGCAGGTTCCGGCCGTGGGGAAGATCACGCGGATCCAGCCGCCAGCTGCCGGCCAGGTCCAGCTGGCGACCGATGGCACCGCGGAGCGCCAGCTGGGACTGGCCTCGCCAGGCCTGCAGCTGGGCCTGCTGCAACCTGCCGGAGCGCCAGCGGCCCTGCAGGGAGGCCTGGATCGGGGCTGAACCGAAGGCCTGGGCGGCCGGCGGCTGGGCGAGCAGGCGCAGGGAGAGCGAACGGTCGGCGTCGATCCGGCCGGAAACCTGCCCCGCCCAGGAACCGAATTGCCAACGACTCGGCGCCAGGCTGAGCCGCTGGGCCTGGCAGCGAAGCGCCAGCTGCTTCGCCACCAGGGGTTGGGCCACCCCGCTCTGCTGCCAGCGCACCGCCGAAAGCCCCACCTGCCCCTGGCAGCTGGCGATGCCCTGCTCCAGGCGCAGGGAGAACACCCCATCGGCCTGGCCGCCCAGCTGACCCTGCAGGGGCACGAATTGGCGCAGAGGGGCGATCGGGAACTGCTGGGGGGTGATCTGCAGCTGCCAGCTGCGCTGCTGCCACTGGCCCTTGCCCACCAGCAGCGCTGAACCCGGCTGGCCGGGCAGCTCCACCCTGGCCCGCCCCTCGATCTGACGCTGATGGGGCTGCAGGCCCACGGCACCAACGGCAGCCAATTCAATGGGCTGCCCAGCTTGAGCCGGCCACCAGAGCCGTACGCGGCCTGGCTGCAGCAGGCGGAAGCGCAGATTCAGGCGTGGCGGCTGGCCGCCTGGTGGGAGCTGGCCCAGCACCCACCACTGCCCACTGGTATTGGGCCGCAGATCGACGCGGGCGCCGCTGAAACTGAGATCGAGCACGAGGCTGCGCTGTCGCCAGCTGGCCAGCGGGTCGAGCAGCACGTGGGTGCGGCGGACCGCAGCCGTGGAGCCGTCCTTGGCACCGGCCAGGAAGCCACTGGGCCCCACACAAAGGCCATCGGCACTAAATCCGCAGTAGGGACCGAGCTGCAGTGGCCGGCCCATGATCCTGCCCACCTGGCGCTCCAGGCGGGGCCGCCAGCTCGCGTAGAGGCTCGCCAGGATCCGATCGACCGCCAGCCCCAGGGCCAGGCCCCCCACGACAAGAATGCCGCCGCCGGCCAAGGCGACCCGTGGCAGTCGTGGACGCCTGGTCCTTTCAACAGAAGGCTGGGCCCAGGCCTCTGGTGGAGGAAAGGATTGCTTTGGCGGCAGTGTCTGATTGCCGGGCCAGACTTTTTTTTCGCCCACAGCCCTCTTGCCGCGCCAAACCGTTCGCAGGGACCGAAACCAATCTGGGGGCAGCCAACTCATCTGCCCAGGTCGATCACCGGCGCGGTCGGCCGCAATATAAGGAGGTTGACCAGCCCTCCCCAGTGCCGATGGCCGCCGATCCAATCCTGCTTGTGGCCGCGAAGTGGCTCGGCATCGCCAGTGGACTGCTGATCCTGGCCACTGTGGCTGGCTTCCTGCGGCGCTGGGGGATCCGCTTCCGGCTTGTGGGCATCACCAGTTTCACGGCCCTGCTCGCCATCTCCTGCCTGGCGTTCTCGATCAGCTACACGCCACGGGTGACGATCAGCGGCGCCGTAGTGGCACCGGTGGTCTTCGACGGCGGTGCTGATCTGGTGATCGCCGCCGCCCCCAGCAATCTGGCCCCAGAAGCGATTGGTCCCACCGTGATTCAGGTGGCCAGCAACCTGCACGGCGGGGGTCGCACCACCGCCGACGGCCGGGTGCGGGTGCGCCTGCGGACCATCGAACCGGCCGGGGAGGGAGCGGGCCGGCCGGTGGTGCTGGCGGAGGCCGTGCGGGACCTGGGCAGCAGCAGCGTCGTGTTGACGCCATGAGCGGCCCGGACGGGCCCGCCCTTACCCCTGAAGGGACCTGGGAGTTTCGACTGCCGTCCCATTTCAGCCGGGAGGCAGCGCGGCTCCAGTCCCAGGGCATCGGCGACTGGACGACCCTGGCCAACCTCGATGACGCCAGCCTGCGGCTGCTGGCCCGTGGCGGTGGCGCCAGCGAAGCCCGCCTGATCAAGCTGCGGGGCCAGGCTCGCCTGGTGATCGACGTCGGCGTCTCGCCAGCGGATGCGGCTCTGTTGCTCTATTCCGGCATTGCCAGCCGCCAGGGTCTGGCGCAAGCGGATCCCGATCGCCTGCTGGTGCAAGTGGGCCGCTTTCAGCGTCAGTTGCTGGGCAGGGCGGCCGTGCCGATCGAAGCCGCCCTGGTGCGCCGCTGGATTCGCCAGGCCCGCGGCCCATCCAGTCGCTCGCCGAACTGACCCCGACCGAACACCGCCCCGGCCGCCGGGTCCCTGAAATGGAAAGGATTCCTGGGAGGCAGCGATGCCCCGCCATTCCAGCGTGCACCCCATGGCCTTCCAGCTGCGCTTACGACCTCTTCGCCTGGCGGCCGGTAGCGCAGGGGCCAGCCCTGGATTGGCCTCCATCCCTGGCGGCGCCAACGGCTTCAGCGCCAATCCCGCAATCACAAGAGTCTGTGCGGGGTATCTTGCCGCCGGCGCGCTGCTCCTGGCCCTGGCGCTGGCACCGTTGGCGCCAGTCGCGGCCGCTTCAGCCCTGCTCGAATCGGTCAAGCAGAATCCCCAGCTGGCCAAGCAACTCTGCGCGGAGTTCAAGCAGCTGAATGCCACGGGCCAATCCGCCACCTCCCCCCAATCCCTGGCCCGGGTGGCCAGCAGCCAGGGCCTGAGCACGATGGATGCCGAGGTGCTCACCACCTACGTGATCGGCCTCTACTGCCCGGACGTGCGCTGAATGGGCCCAGGCGCCGATCTGGCCATGCTGACGCCCGATGGCGTCTCGTTGGCCAGTCGGGTCTGGAGTCCCCCTGGCCCTGGCCCCTGGCCGGTGTTGCTGATGCGCCAGCCCTATGGCCTGGCGATTGCCTCCACCGTCACCTACGCCCATCCCAGCTGGTATGCCCGGCAGGGCTTTCTGGTGGTGGTGCAGGACGTGCGCGGCCGCGGCGACTCAGGTGGTGCCTTCGGCGGTTTTCGCCAGGAAGCCGCCGACGGCGCCGCAGCCGTGACCTGGGCCCGCAACCTGCCCGGCAGCAACGGCAAGGTGGGCACCTATGGCTTCTCCTATCAAGGTCTGAGCCAGCTGCTGAACAGCGGGGAGGGCGCCAGCCTGCCCGACTGTCTGGTGCCGGCCCTGTGCGGGCTGGATGAGCGCCTGCACTGGGCCAGCGAGGGAGGGGCCCACTGGTGGAGCCTGGGCCTCGGCTGGGCCCTGCAACTGGCGGCCGAGGGCTGTCGCCGGCGGCAGGATCCAGCTGGCTGGCTGGAGATCCGTCGCAGCCTTGAAAGCGGGGCCTACCTGCGCGATGGCCTGTCGCTGTTGGAACGCCATGATCCAGCCGGTATGGGCCTGGGCTGGCTGCAGTGCGATCCCGAGCGCCCCGAGCTCTGGCAGCGGCACCCGGTGGCTCAGGCGTTGCTGCAGCGCCCGATGCTGCTGGTCGCTGGCTGGCACGATCCCCAGCTGCGCGGGGTGCTGGATCTGCACCGGCGCGCCCTGGCGGCCGGTGGTCAACCGGAGCTGCACATCGGTGCCTGGAGCCATCTCGACTGGCACGGCGGTATCGACGCCCTGCAACGGGACTTTTTCCGGCGCCATCTGCAGGCGCCGATTCCCAATCCCGGTTCCGAGCCGCCTTCGCTGCTGGCGCCGGAGTCTCTGGCGCCAGCTCAGCCAGCTTCTGGAACAGCTCCGGCGGCGGCTCGGTTGGCGCTGCAGTGCATCCGCACGGGCACCTGGCAGGCGCAGGCGCCCCTGCCGGATGCGCTTGCCCGTCAAGGCTGGCGGCTGGCCAGCTCAGGACTGGCCGCGATCCGCAGTGACGAGGGGCGGTTGCTGGCGGCCACTAAGGACCAAGACCAAGCTCACGACCAGAGCCAGGACCTGGGCAGCGTGACGCTGGTCCACGATCCCTGGCGCCCGACTCCCAGCCGCGGCGGCCACCTGGGTCCTGAACCGGGTGTGGTGGAGCGTCAGGACCTGGATCAACGGTCAGAGGTGGCCTGCTTCAGCAGTGCGGTGCTGCGGGCACCGCTGCGGCTGCTGGGCACACCGCGGCTGCGGCTCGGGGCCGGGGCCGATCAGCCCGGATTCGATCTCTGGGCCTGTCTGTCAGTGCTGACCAGCACCGGTGCGGTGCAGCAGCTCTGTACCGGCGGCTTGCGGCTGCGGGGGGAGCGGGCCCGGGCCCAGCAGGAGCGGCGGCTGGCCCTCCAACCTCTCGATGCCACCCTGCAAGCTGGCGAGCGCCTGCGGCTCTCCCTGGCCCCGGCCGCCTGGCCTGCCTTCGCCGTCAACCCCGGCGACGGCTCCCTGCCCCAGGGTGGCGTGGGCCTTCAGCATCGGGTGATCACGATCGAGCTGGATCTGAACGGCTCCCGGTTCTGGCTGGACCCGCTGTTTGGGGCAAACTGAGGCGATTCGTCTTCTCAGCTCCATGATCCGCCCGATCCCCAGCCCAAGCCTGCGCCGCAATCTGCTGGGTCTGGTACTGATCAGTGCCACGGGTCTGGGGTTGGTGGCGGTCGGTGCACCGGCCGGAGCTCAGATGGCCCCCACCGGCCCAGCGATCTCGGGCCCTCGGGCCGAACCCACCGCCGCGATGGCCGAAGAGGCCGCCAAAGCCGCCGCCCAGCGCATCCTGATCGCCGTCCGCAGCGGCAATGCCCAGGCCCGCTTCAACCAGTTCGCACCCAGCCTGCAGCGGGTGAGCAGTCCGGCGCTGGTGGCCGAATCGATCAAGCGGATGCCGCGGTTGCTGAGCTGGGAGATTGTGGCGATTCAGCCAGGCGTGGATTCCAGCAGCGTTGAGGCCAGGATCATCACCAGCGCCGGCCAGCGGCTGCTGACGATGGTGATCGATGCGGACGGCAAGCTGGAGGGCTACAACATCGACTCCCGCGACGTCGCCGCTGAAACGGTGGTGAACAACTTCATGACCGCCTTGACCCGCGGTCAGTTCATCAGCGCCAGCGGCTTCCTCAGTCCCTCCCTGCAGGAGGACATCAGCCAGGCCGCTCTGCAGAAAAAGTGGCAGAACCTGCAGCGGCTCACCGGCAATTTCGTGCGGGTGAAAAAGATCTGGAAAGCCGAGAGCACAGCGTTGATGAAACTGGTGATCGTCAACACCGAGTTCAACCGGCTCACCGACAACCTGTTTGTGTCGCTGAATGAACGCAACCAGATCATCGGCGTCGATTTCCCCACCGATCCGGCACCCGTGAGCGCCGCCCCCGCCCGCTGACTGCGCCGTGAAACGAGGCCAGGCGACGGGGACCGGGGCGCCGTAGGCTCCGTGCGCGTCGCAAACCAGCCTTGGCCATGGCTCCACTCAGCCTCGATTGGATGATCGACGACGCTCAGAGGCTGGCGGAGTGCCGCCATGACCACCCGTTCTCGTTGCTCGGCCCCCAGCCGGTGGAAGGTGGTGGCTGGGTGGTGCGGGCCTGGATGCCGGAAGCTGAACGGGTGGAGCTGCTGCAGGCAGGCTCCAGCCAGCTGATGCATAACCCGAACCATCCCTGGATTTTTGAAGCCGAAGTGGACGGCGATCCCGGCTGCGGCTATCGACTGCGGGTGTTGCGGGGCGGCATCGAGCATGAACAGCACGACCCCTGGGCCTTCCGCCATGAGTGGATGGGCGAACTGGATCGCCATCTGTTCGCCGAAGGCAATCATCACCACATCTGGCGGCGCATGGGCGCCCATGTGGGGGAGCGCGACGGTGTGGCCGGCGTGCAGTTCTGCCTCTGGGCCCCGAATGCGCGCAGCGTCTCGCTGCTGGGCAACTTCAACAGCTGGGATGGCCGCCACCATCCGATGCAACAACGGCTCGGTGGCAGCTGGGAGCTGTTCATTCCCGGGCTGGGCCGCGGCGAAATCTATAAGTACGAGGTGCGGGCCCAGAACGGCCACTGCTATCAGAAAACCGACCCCTACGGCTTCCGAGCCGAAGTGCGCCCCAACCACGGCTCGGTGGTGGATCAACTGAGCCAGTACCACTGGCATGACAGCCATTGGATTGAGGAGCGGGACCATCGCAATCCGCTGGATCAGCCGATCTCGGTTTACGAGATGCATCTCGGCAGCTGGATGCATGGGGCCGCCGATGCCCCCTATATCGAAGCCGATGGCACGCCGCGGCCACCGGTGCCGGCGGCCGATCTCAAACCCGGCGCCCGCCTGCTCACCTATCCGGAGCTGGCGGACAAGGTGATTCCCTATGTGAAGGCCCGGGGCTTCACCCACATTGAATTGATGCCGATTTCGGAGCATCCTTTCGATGGCTCCTGGGGCTATCAGGTGACGGGCTGGTATGCCCCCACCAGCCGCTTCGGCTCCCCCGATGAGTTCCGCGCCTTCATCGATCGCTGTCACAGCGAAGGCTTGGGCGTGATTCTCGACTGGGTGCCGGGTCACTTCCCCAAGGATGCCCACGGCCTGGCCTTTTTTGATGGAGCCCACCTTTACGAGCATGCCGATCCACGCATCGGTGAGCACAAGGAATGGGGCACCCTCATTTTTAATTACAGCCGCAATGAAGTCCGCAACTTCCTGGTCGCGAACCTCGTGTTCTGGTTTGAGGAGTTCCATATCGATGGCATCCGCGTCGATGCGGTGGCCTCCATGCTCTACCGCGACTATCTGAGGCCCGATGGCGAATGGATCGCCAATGAGCAGGGTGGGCGTGAGAACACCGAAGCCGTCACCTTCCTGCAACAGGCCAACCATGTGCTGTTCCAGCGCTTCCCCGGCGCCCTTTCGATCGCGGAGGAATCCACCACCTGGCCGATGGTGACCCAGCCCACCGACATCGGCGGCCTGGGCTTCAATCTAAAATGGAACATGGGCTGGATGCACGACATGCTCGATTATTTCGAGCTTGACCCGTGGTTCCGCCAGTTCCATCAGAGCAATGTGACCTTCTCGATCTGGTATGCCTTCACCGAGAATTTCATGCTTGCCCTCAGCCACGATGAAGTGGTGCATGGCAAGAGTCACCTGCTGCACAAGATGCCAGGCGATGATTGGCAGAAGTTCGCCAATGTGAGGGCGCTGCTCGCCTACATGTGGACGCACCCTGGCAAGAAGACCATCTTCATGGGCATGGAATTCGGCCAGCGCGCTGAATGGAATGTCTGGGGGGATCTGCAGTGGGAATTGCTCAATCATGAGCCCCACCTCTGCTTGCAGCACCTCGTCGATGATCTCAACGTCTTCTACAAATCGGAGCGGGCGCTCTGGGGCGATGACTTCGACCAGTTCGGCTTCCAGTGGATCGACTGCAGCGACACCACCAACTCGGTGATCAGCTTCATGCGGCGGGAAAGCAGCACCGGCCGCTGGGTGGTGGTGGTGGCCAACTTCACTCCGCAAAGCCATTCCCATTACCGCGTTGGTGTGCCCTTGGAGGGCTTCTACGAGGAGGCCTTCAACACCGACAGCGCTCGTTATGGCGGCAGCAACCTGGGCAATCTCGGCGGCAAGTTCACCGATGCCTGGGGTCTGCATGGCTATGAGCATTCGCTCGATCTCTGCCTGCCGCCGCTGAGTGTGCTCGTTCTGCGCCGCGACGAAGCGCGCAGCGCCGCCCTGGCCGCTGCCGACGAAGTGGCGGCCTGAAGCTGAAGACCCAACCGCCCGTGGCCATCAGGTGAGCGACAGCAGTGAGCCGCAGCGGCGCCGACCAGCGGGCAGGCTTCCATGGGCCCGGCCGGTCAGCAGCGAGCAGCAGCACCGCTTTTACCGCCAGCTACTGATCCTCTGCCTGGCCGTGATCGCCAGTTTTGCCCTGCCGGGCAGCTGGGCCCGATGCAGCTGGATCGGCTATCTCGGCCTCACCGTCCTGATGGCTGCGATGCCGGGAGCCGGCCGCTGGCATCGGCTGCTGGCCCTGGCCTCTCTGCTGGCGGAGCTGCTCTGGCTGATCGCGCCCCAGACCCTGCGGCTGGCGGGCCTGCCCCTGCTGGTGCTGTTCACCCTGTACGTCGGCCGCAGCCTGCGCCTGCTGCTGCATGCGCTCGCCAGGGAGCAGACCATGGATGGACGGGTGCTGGCCGGGGCCACCGCCGGCTACCTGTTGCTCGGCATCACCGGCGGCCTGGTGCTCACGGTGCTGGCCAGTCTGCTGCCGGGCAGCTTCCGCGACAGTGTCACCGGCGCGCCTCTGCTGCTGCCGGCCATCGGCTCGCTGGCCCAGGCCGGCCCCCTGTGGGACCACGGCTTTCAGCGCCTGAACTACTTCGCCTTTGTCACCCTCAGCACCGTCGGCTATGGCGATGTGATTCCGACCGCGCCCGTGGTGCAGGTGGTCTGCATCGCTCTGAGCGTGCTGGGGCCGCTGTACATGGCCGTGGTGCTGGGCGTGTTGATCAGCCGCTTCAGCAGCGGCGGCGACCCTGGCGGCAGGGGTGACAGCGCCGGGGGCGAGTCGTGACAGGTCGCGTCAGGACTCCGGCGGCATGGGATCGGCCCCACCGGTTTCCCGTTCCAGCACGGCCCAGTCCAGGGCCTGGCGGGTCAGCACCGTCAGCAGCGAGGCCTGGGAGGCCTGTAGATCCCGCTGCACCAGCAGCACCTCAGTGAGCGGATCCACCTGGGCGCGGTAGCGCAGACGGGCATCGCCGAGCGCCCGTTGCTGGGCCGTCACCGCCTCACGAGCCGCGGCGATGGCCGTGGCTGAACCCTGCAGTGCCGCCCAGGCCCGGCTGACATCCTGGCGAATCTGCTGACGGGCCAGATCTTCATCGGCTTGCAGCAGATCCCCCTGGCGCTCGGCCACGGCGGCACTGGCCGCTGAGCGCCCCCCATCCCAGAGCGGCTGGCGCAGCAGCAGCGCCGCCCCCCAGTTGTAGAAGGAGCCGGAGGCCGAACCGCTCTGTTCCAGGTTCGGCAGGGGCAGCGACTGAGAGCCCTTGAGCTGGCCTCCCTGTTGCAGCACCGGAGCGTTGAGCTGATTGCCGCTGTAGCCGGCGCCGGCCACCAGATTGAAGCTGGGATAGAGCAGAGCCCGAGCCGCCCTGGCCTGGGAACGCTGCGCCTGCTGTTGACGTCGCAGGGCCTCCAGCAAGGGGCGCTGCCGCAGGGCCTGGTCCAGGCTCTCCTGCAGATCCAAAGGCCAGGGGGGTTGCTCAGCCAGCGGGTCGCTGGCCTGGGGCGCAGCCCCCACAGGCAGATCCAGCAAGGTGGCGAGCTGCTGTTGCTGGGCCAGCAGCTGGGATTGCACGGCCGCCAGCCCCTGGCGATCGGCTGCCTGCAGCGCCCGGGAGCGCAACAGATCAATCTGGGCCGCCAGGCCGCGCCGGTGGATGGCCTGCACATCGGCTGCCACGGCGGTGGAGGCCTGCAGGGCGGCCTGCCAGACCGGCACCAGCGCCTGACTCAACTGCAGCTGCCGGTAGGAGCTGACCAGTTCAAAGCGCGCCTGGCGCTCAGTTTCCAGCCGGGAGGCCCGGCTGGCCGCCTCCTGGGAGCCGCTGGCCGCCACCTCGGCCAACTGGCGCAGGGGCAGCAGATTGACATTCAGCACCACGCCGGCGTTGCCGAAGCTGTTGCGCAACACGGCATAGCCGTTCTGCTCCAGGGACAGGCTGATGTCCCCCAGGGTGGGCAGGTTGGTGAGCAGGCCGACCGAAGTGCCCACCTGGGTGTAGCTGCCCAGGCCGATCAGGTTCAGTTCGGGTCGCAGCAGCGACCGGTTCAGGGCTGTGAGGGCCCCATCCCGGGCCAGCTGGCGATCAGCCCGCAGCAGCTGCCGTGAGACCGCCAGCCCCTGCTGCAGCACCTGGCTCAAGCTGAGCGACTGGGGTTGGGCCGGCGCAGCCTGAGCCGCGGCGCGGGGCGGGGCCGGGGCGGGACCAGCTGGCAGGGCGAAACACGGCGAACTCAACCCCATCAGGCCGATCAGCGCCGCACTCACCAGGCCGAATCCAGCCGGGAAGCGAGGCGACGCCATCGATGGCGTGGTCCAGGCCGCCGGGGCAACCTGGGGCTGCCCCGGGGAGGGCGCTGCAACGTCTTGGCCTGGGCAGCGCTGGGATTCAGTCACCTGGATGCGGACTCCTGGCGAACCCAGCACGGGCGAGGACGGGTTGGCTAAGGGAAGACGCTGCTGCACAGCAGGCAGTTGCACACCAGGCTGTTGCAAACAGTTCAGTGGCGAACCGTTCAATGGCAAACCGTTCAATGGCAAACCGTGCAGTGGCAGTGGTAAGCCATGCAGTGGCAGGCAAACCAGTGGCAAGGAATGCACCGGTAACGAATGCAGCGGCGAGCAATGCAGCGGCATGCCAAGCAGCGATGAGCACGGCCATGACGAGCACAACATTCCTGAGCCGGGCCTATCGGACACCGTCTGGACGCCAGGACAGCGCCACCCTGGAGCTAACGGTGGTGCCATCGGCAAAAAGGTGTCGGGCCTGAAGCCAAGGTATGGCCACGACCTTAGGGCTCACTCCCCTACGATGCGGCCCAGATCAAGGGGACCATGGCGGAAGCAGCGCTCTCCCCCTTCTCTCGTTTTTACAGGGCCTTACCGGTGCTGTTGATGGCCGGGCTCACGTTGGCCTGGGCGAGCCGACCCACCGTTGGCGTGGTGGTGCGGGGTATGGGGTTGCTGGCCCCTCCAGGTGATCGACGCGGCCTCTATGCCCGTGGCGCCGGTGAGGTGCAGCAGTTGCAGGTACGCGTCGGTGAGCAGGTGCGCGCCGGCCAACTGCTGCTCACCCTCAGCCAGGTGGGCCAGAGCGCCCCGGGGGGCGGTGGTGGCCCCGCCACCAGTCCGCAGCTGCGTCTGGCCCGCCAGGCCGCCCTCGACCAGCAATTCCTGGTGCTCCAGTCCCAATCCAGATCCCTGGAGGCCCAGAGGCGATCGCTGGAGCAACGCCGCCAGCAGATCACCACCACCAACCAACCGGTCGGACAGCAACTCAAGGCCCTCGACGAGCTGCGTCGTGAGGACGTCGTCGCCCGCTACAGCCCGCTCTGGGTGAGCGCCCAGGATCTGTGGCTGCGCAATCGGGCCGATCTCAGTGCCGTGCAGGCCCGCCAGGCGGAGCTGGTCGCCCAGGGGACGGCGCTGCTGGCCCAGAAGGCGGAACTCCAGGCCCAGCGAGCCGCTCTCGCCAGTGAAACCCTGGCCCAGCAAGTGTTCAGTCCGGTGGCGGGTCGGGTGCTCGATCTGGCGGTACTGCCGGGGCAACCGGTGGCGCCGGGTCAGAAACTGGGCAGCATCGGCTTGCCCAGTCGCCATGGTGAACGGCTGGCGATCGTGTTGTTCACCACAGCGGACGCCAGTCGCCTGCGGGTGGGCGATGCAGTACAGCTCAATCCCCAGCTGCTCAGCCGCGACAGCTTCGGCAGTGCCGAACAGCGCTATGGCCTGGTGCCAGGGCGCCTGATCAGCCTCTCGCGTGACAGTGTCGACGTGGCGGATGTGGCGGCGGAGGTGGGCAGCCAGGAGGAAGCCGCCAATCTGATGGCCAGCGCCCGCCAGCGCTCCTTCGGGGATGGCGGCGATCTCACCAGCCAGTTGCCCGGACGGGCAGGAGCGCCGCTGGTGCTGGCGGTGGCGCGGCTGGAGGCGGCCGCCACCGCCACTGGCCTGGCCTGGAGCCTGGGCCATGGCCCGGACCGCCCCCTGCCCCATCGCACCCCCGCCGAAGTGGAGGCCGAAGTGGAAACCCGAGCCCCCTTGAGTTATCTGCTGCCGTTCTGGCGCTGGCTGAGCGGATCACGCCCATGAAGGGTCCCATGTTCAGTCGCCAGCGACGCCAGGTGCTGCTGGCCCCCTGGCTGCAGCCCTGGCCTTGGGTGAGCCTGGTGCTGCTGGTCCTCTGCAGCCGCACGGAACCACCGCGGCTGTGGTTCTGGTTGGCGCTGCTGCTGATCAGCCTGCTGGTGGGGCTGCTGCAGAGCCAGGCGCGCCGTCCTTGAGCAGCCCGGCCGATCCAGAGCCCAGCCCCGAGACCAGCAGGCCCGCCGAGAGCGGCCCGCCGAGCGCAGCCGACAGCCCGGCGGTCGCCTCCATACGGGCGTTGCGGCTGGTATTGGTCGTCGCCCTGGCCAGTGCCCTCACCTGGGCGATCTGCCGGAGCTTCGGCCTCGGCGGAGCCAGCGCCTACGGCGTGGTCATTTCGGCCCTGATCGTGCGGCCCCGCTTTGATCGCTGGCCGCCGGCGGTGTTCGTGCTGTTGCCGCTGGTGGTGACCTTCGGCCTGGCCCTGGGCACGGTGCTGAAACCGCTGCTGGAGGGGCCGCCGGTGTGGCAGTTCGCCGTGGTCACCGTCTGTGCCCAGGTCCTGGGCCAGGCCCTGCCCGACAAGCTGATGTTGGTGCGCAACATCCTGGCGGTGCTGGCCGTGCTGCCCCTGCTCAGCGCCAACGCCACCTGGCTGGGGGCCTGGCAGCAGCTGCTGGCCGTGATCATCGGCCTGGCGGTGGGGACCTCCCTGCAGGCGGCCCTGCGACTTCCAGGCGATGGCAGCGGGCCTGAGGCAGAGGCCGAAGTGGCCATGCCCGGCCGCAGCCTGGCCGCCCGCTTTTCCGACCCATTTTTCTGGCGCAAGCTGGTGGTCTCCAGCCTGGCCCTGAGCATTGGCCTGGGCCTGGGAGCCGTGAATCCCAAGTACCTGTATTTCGGCGTCGTGTTGCTGCTCAACGACAGCCTGGGCGCCACCCTGGGCCGGGTAAGAGATCGGATGGTGGGTGTCAGCCTGGGGGTGCTGATGCCCTGGCTGGTGTTCAACACCCTGGGGGTCAACAGTGTCGCCGTGGCCCTGGTGATGGGCGGCACCACCGCCCTGATGCTGGCCTTCGGTCTGGAGGCGCACCTGCGTACGGCCCTGATCTCCAGCGGCGTCACCTTCGTGGGCTACGGCGTCCTCACCGATTGGTATGTCCCCAGTCGCTGGATCGATTACCTGCTGGGCAGCGGTCTGGCCCTGCTCGTCTGCCTGCTGCTGCGTCCGGTCTCGGCGCTGCGCAACTTCCGGCGGCTGGCGGCGACAAGCCCACAGCTGGTCGGCGGCCT
>CAMBZX010000019.1 GCA_945872185.1 Synechococcus sp. UW140
GTCGGTGCTGCGCCTGATGCGCGCCTTCACCGGCCGCGAAAAAATCATCAAGTTCGAGGGCTGCTATCACGGCCACGCCGACATGTTTTTGGTGAAGGCCGGCTCCGGGGTGGCCACCCTGGGCTTGCCCGATTCCCCTGGCGTGCCGCGCAGCACCGCCGCCAGCACCCTCACCGCGCCTTACAACGACCTAGAAGCCGTCAAGCAGCTCTTCGCCGAGAACCCCGGTGAAATTGCCGGCTTGATTCTTGAGCCTGTGGTGGGCAATGCGGGCTTCATCACCCCCGAGCCTGGCTTCCTCGAGGGCATCCGCGAGCTCACCAAAGAAAACGGCGCCCTGCTGGTATTCGACGAGGTGATGACCGGTTTCCGCATCAGCTACGGCGGTGCCCAAGCCAAATTCGGTGTCACCCCCGACCTCACCACAATGGGCAAGGTGATCGGTGGCGGCCTGCCCGTGGGGGCCTACGGCGGGCGGGCCGACATCATGGCGATGGTGGCTCCAGCCGGCCCCATGTATCAAGCCGGCACCCTCAGTGGCAATCCCCTGGCGATGACCGCCGGCATCAAGACCCTGGAGCTGCTCAAGCAGCCCGGTAGTTATGAGCGGCTGGACTTGATCACCAAGCGCCTCAGCGATGGCATCGGCGAGGCGGCCCGCGCCGCCGGCCTGCCCTACAGCGGCGGCCATATCAGTGCCATGTTCGGCTTCTTCCTCTGCGAGGGGCCGGTGCGCAACTTCGAGGAGGCCAAGGCCACCGACAGCGCCCGTTTCGGCAAGCTGCACCGGGCGATGCTGGAGCGGGGTGTTTATCTGGCTCCCAGCTCGTTCGAGGCCGGCTTCACCTCCCTGGCCCACAGCGACGCCGACATCGACGCCACAACCGCGGCCTTCCGCAGCGCCTTCGCCCAGATCGCCTGATGGCTGGCCCCTTTCGGCTCCAGCGCCGCACCGAGCCGAGCGCCCGCACCGGGATCGGTCTCGGTGGCCGGCAGCTGAGCGCTCTCAGCCTGGCGCTGCTGGGCTCAGCCCTGGCCCTGGGTGGCTGCGGTGGGCCCGATCCCGAACAGCAACCGGTCAACCTCAGCCAGGGGGTGCCGCTGGGGGCGGTGCTGGCGATGAGCGGCAACGCCAATGTCTACGGCCAGGACCAGAACACGGGGTTGAACCTGGCTCTGGCGGAGGTGAATGGCAAGGGCGGCATCAATGGCAAGCCCCTGGCCCTCAAGATTGAAGACAGCGGCAGCGACGAACCCGGTGCCAATGCTGCCTTCACCCTGCAGATCAACCGAGGCGTGCTGGCACTGATCGGCCCCACCCTGTCCCAGCAGGCCTTTTCGGCTGACCCGATTGCCCAGCGCCGCCGGGTGCCGGTGGTGGCGCCCTCCAACACCGCCACCGGCATTCCCGAGATCGGCCACTTCATCAGCCGCGTGTCAGCCCAGAGCTCGGTGATCGCGCCGCTGTCGATCGCCAAGGCCCTGCAGCTCAACCCCGGCATCCGGCGGGCGGCGGTGTTTTATGCCCAGGACGACGCCTACAGCAGCGCCGAGACGACGATCTTTCAGCAGGCTCTCACCGCCAAGGGGCTGAAGCCGGTGACGGTGCAGCGCACCCAGCTCAATGACCAGGACTTTCAGACCCAGATCACCGCTGCCCTGCAGCAGAAACCGGATCTGGTGGTGCTGTCCCTGCAGGCCGTGGATGGCGGCAACATGATTCGTCAGCTGCGCGAGCTGGGCTACAAGGGCGCGATCGTGGTGGGCAATGGCATGAACACGCCCAACATCTATCCGATCTGCCAGAAGTACTGCGACGGCATCCTGATCGCCCAGGCCTACAGCCCCGAGTTGAAGTCCCCGGCCAACAGGGCCTTCCTCCGCCGCTTCCAGGCCAGCCAGGGCGGCGCCATCCCGCCCCAGCTCACGGCCCAGGCCTGGACGGCCCTGCAGGTGCTGGCCGAAGCTCTGCAACGGCTGGATCGACGCCAACCGCTGCAGCAGAGCAACCTCGCCGAAGCCCGCCAGGCCTTGATGGCTGAAATCCTCTCCGGCACATATCAGACGCCGCTGGGGGAGATCCGCTTCACCCCTGAGGGGGAAGTGATCCAGAAGGACTTTTTCGTCGCCCAGGTGCGCATGGACCCCGGTGGCAAGAGCGGGCGCTTTGCGCTGCTCCCCTGACGGCATGGCCCCTGATGCTGACGGGAGAGGGAGCTGGCGATGGACCTGATCCAGTTGCTGCTCAACGGTCTGTCGCTGGGGGCGGTGTATGCCCTGTTTGCGCTGGGCTACACGCTGGTGTTTTCCGTGCTGGGGGTGATCAACTTCTCCCACGGCGCGGTCTTCACCCTCGGCGCCTACTTCACCTATCTGCTGATCGGTGGCCAGGCCGGTGCCAATGGTCTGCTGGCCGGGTTGCAGCTGCCCTTCGCGCTGCCCTTCGCCCTCGCCCTGCCGCTGGCCGGGCTGGCTTCGGCCCTGGTGGCCTTGCTGATCGAGCGGGTGGCTTTCCGGCCCCTGCGCCGGCGCGGGGCCGATTCGCTGTTGGCCCTGATCTCCAGCCTGGGGGCCGGGGTGATCCTGGTCAATCTGATCCAGCTGCTGATGGGGGCTGAAAGCTATGCCATCCCCATCGGCACCCTCGGCGCCCTGCCGGCGGCCCTCAGCCTCGGTGGTGCCCAGGTGCGCACGGTGCAGGTGCTGCTGCTGGCGATTTCGGTGCTGTTGCTGGTGGTGCTGAGTGTCTGGCTGGAGGGCAGCCGTAGCGGCAAGGCCCTGCAGGCCGTTTCTGAGGATCCGGTCACCGCCCAGCTGCTCGGCATCGACAGCGACGCCATGATCCGCCTGGCCTTCGGCATCAGCGGCTTCCTGGCCGGGGTTTCCGGTGGTTTGGTGGGCCTGAGCGTCAGCATCGCCGGGCCCTACTTCGGCATCAGCTACGGCCTCAAGGCCCTGGGGGTACTGGTGCTGGGGGGGCTGGGCAGCGTGCCCGGGGCCATGCTCGGCGGGTTGATCATCGGTCTGGCCGAAGCGTTCGTACCGGCGG
Source organism: Synechococcus sp. UW140 (assembly GCA_945872185.1). Taxonomy (GTDB): domain Bacteria; phylum Cyanobacteriota; class Cyanobacteriia; order PCC-6307; family Cyanobiaceae; genus Cyanobium. Next base: position 3,050 of record CAMBZX010000019.1, read on the forward strand.
CATGGTCCGGCTGGAAAGATGCTGTGGCCTATGGCTTCCTGTTCCTGATCCTGGTGCTGCGGCCCCAGGGTCTGCTCGGTAAACCGCAGACAACGAAGGTCTGAATCCATGGATGCGGGCCTGCTGCAACAGATGCTGATCGGCGCCCTGCTGGGCCTGTCGGTGTCCCTGCCCTTGCGCTGCGGCCAGCTGTCGTTGGCCACGCCGGGCTTCTTCGCCATCGGCGGCACCGTGGCGGCCCTGCTCTCCACCCGGATCCCAGCCTTCGCCGGCACGGGAGCCACCTCACCGCTGCCGGCCCTGCTGCTGGAAATGGGCCTGGGGGGTCTGCTGGCCGGCCTGCTGGCGTGGGCGATCGGCGGCACGGTGCTGCGGCTGCGGGGCATCTATCTGGCGATCGCCACGATCGCTCTGGTGGAGATTCTGCGGGTGATCACGCTCAATCTGCCCTTCACCGGCGGTGCCCTCGGCATCTTCGGCATCCCTCAACCCTTCGCCACGGCCAGCGGCTATGCCGGCTTCACCCTGGTGTTGCTGGCGCTGGTCTGCTGGCTCTGCGCCCGGCTGGAGCAGCTGCGGCTGGGGCGGGCGATGGCCGCGATCCGCGATGACGAGCTGGCTGCCGCCTGCGTCGGCATCGACACCGCCGCGGTGAAGCTCAATGCCTTCGTGCTCAGTGCGCTGTTGGCCGGCGTTACCGGAGCGCTGGCGGCCCACTTTCTCAATTCCTGGAACGCCAAGGTGGGCAGCTTTGACGCCAGCATCACCACCCTGGCCTTTGTGGTGTTCGGTGGCTCGCGCACCTGGCTGGGCCCGGTGATCGGTGGCCTGGTGCTCACAGCCCTGCCGGAGCTGCTGCGTCCGGTGGGCGATCTGCGCCTGATTGTGTTCGGCCTGGTGATTCTGCTGGGACCGGTGCTATTCCCCCAGGGCCTGATCACGCCCCAGGCCCTGCATGGGCTGGGCCACGGGCTGCTGGGCTTCGGCCAGCAGCTGCGGGGCTATGGCCACCAGCTGCTGGAGCGTGCCAGCGGTCCGCGGCGGCCATGAGTACGGCTCCCCTGCTGGAAGTGGCTGGTCTGAGCTGTCGCTTCGGTGGCCTGGTGGCGCTCCATGAGGTGTCGCTGACGGTGCGGGAGGGCGAGATCTTCGGCCTGATCGGTCCCAATGGCGCCGGTAAGACCACCCTGTTCAACGTCATCTCAGCGCTGACGCCACCCAGCTCCGGCCGGGTGCTGTGGCGCGGCCAGGCGATCCCCCACTCCCGTCCCGATCAGCTCAGTCGCCTCGGCCTGGCTCGCACCTTCCAGAACCTGCGCCTGTTTGACAGTCTTTCGGTGCGCGACAACGTGCTGGTGGGACTGCATCGTTTTGCGGCCTCCCCCCTGGCGGCCGGCCTGCTCGGCAGCGCCACGGTGCGGCGGCGGCAGCGGCAGCTCGAGCAACGGGCCCTGGAGCTGCTGGCCCTGGTGGGACTGGCGGAGGAGGCCCAGCTGCCGGCGGCCAGCCTGCCCTATGGCGAGCGGCGACGGCTGGAGATTGCCCGGGCCCTGGCCACCGAACCGCGGTTGCTGCTGTTGGATGAGCCCGCCGCCGGCATGAATCCGGCTGAGAAGAACGATCTCTGCGGGTTGATCCGCACCATCCGCGACCATTTCGATCTCACCGTGATGATCATTGAGCACCATGTGCCGCTGATGATGCGGCTCTGCGATCGCCTGGCGGTGCTGAACTTCGGCGAACGCATCGCCCTGGGCTCGCCTGCCGCGGTGCGCCATGACCCCCGAGTGATCGAGGCCTATCTGGGGAGTGCCCGATGACGGCCGCCCACGACCTCGCTGCACCCAGCGTGCCGTTGCTGGAACTGCGCCGGCTCACGGTGCGCTACGGCGCCATCACGGCCCTGCGGGGGGTGGATCTGAGCCTGCAGCAGGGTGAATTGGTCACCTTGCTGGGGGCCAATGGCGCCGGCAAGAGCACCACCCTGCGGGCGATCTCCCAGCTGGTGCGTGCCAGTGCCGGCAGCATCCACTGGCGCGGTGCCGATCTGGCCGGTCGCCGGCCCGAGGCCACGGTGAAGCTCGGCATCGGCCATTGTCCGGAAGGGCGGCGGGTGCTGGCCCGGCAGAGCGTGGCCAGCAACCTGGAGCTGGGTGCCTGGCTGCGCCGGGACAAGGCTGGCATCGCCGCGGACCTGGAGCGCTGCTATCAGCTGTTCCCGCGGTTGGCGGAACGCCAGCGCCAGCTGGCCGGCAGTCTCTCGGGCGGTGAGCAGCAGATGCTGGCGATCGCCCGTTCGCTGATGGCGCGGCCGAGCCTGCTGCTGCTGGATGAACCCAGCCTTGGCCTGGCGCCGAAGCTGGTGGCGGAAGTGATGGGCACCCTGGCCGAACTGCACCGCGATGGGCTCACGATGCTGCTGGTGGAGCAGAACGCCAATGCCGCCCTGGCGATCGCCGACCGGGGTCTGGTGCTGGAAGCGGGCGCGGTGCGCCTGGCCGGCACGGCCCAGGAGCTGCTGGCCAATGCCGAGTTGCGCGCCTCCTATCTGGGGGATGGGGAGGGCTCCGGCCCGTGATCGGCGCGGCCCGGGAACCCTGCCGGTGTGGATCACGGCAGCATGGAAGCCGAAGCAACAGCTGTTCAACCCTCACCCTCACCACCGCCCCGCCCCGTCGAGCAACGCTGAGGAAGGGGCTGACGAGGCCCGCAGCCTTCAGTCCGGAGGCAGTCAGGGTAAGCAGAGTCGATTGGTTAAGCTTCGCAGTACGACAACAGCTTGGATCCCGGGCTTGAATCACAAGGCTGGAATCACCGGGCTGCAGTCCACCGATTGAGATTCACGGGTTAAGTTCACAGATTTAGTTCACAGGTTGAGATCTGAAAGAATGGGACAACATTCCAAGCTTTATGCCAAGGGCCTAGACGAGATGCGTCGCCATCTTGGTCCCCAGGCTGATCATCTGATTGGGCGAATTGAAGCCATTTCGGCGGAATTTGCCAAGGTGAATGTGGAGTTTCCCTATGGAGAGCTTTACACTCGGCAGGTTCTGGATCCGCGGGTGCGTGAGCTCTGTACGGTGGCAGCGCTGACGGTGCAGGGCTTTTCCAGTCCGCAGCTGAAACTCCATATCGAAGCTGCCCTTAATTGTGGGGCCTCGAAAGAGGAAATCACCGAAATCATCACCCAGATGATTGCCTACGCTGGCTTCCCTGCCGCCACCAACGCCCTGCTCGCCGCCGGCGAGGTGTTCGATCAGGTCGAAGCCGCTGTTGCCTGAAGGCCGCCGCCTGAAGCCACTCATCTGAAGCCACTCATCTGAAGCCGTTCGCCTGCAGGCGTCCACTGCGGCAGTCTTGGCGGCGCTCCCGGCGGCGATCGTCAGCGTCGATGATGCACCCATTCGGAACGCCCTACCTCGATGCGTTGCCCTCCTGTGCTGAGCGCGGCCCTGAAGCGCCTGCTGCCGATCGTGGTGCTGGGTCTGGCGGTCGGAGTGGCCTGCTGGCCCCTCAACCTGCTGGATCGGGCCCAGGATCAGCTGCTGCAGCTGCTGCCCAGTTTTGATGGCGGCGGTTGGCGGCCGCTCACGGTGGCGCTGGCCTGCTCGCCGCTGCTGGTGATGCCCCTGCTGCTCAGCCTGCAAGCCGGGATCTGGTCCCAGGCGGCCGGTTCCGGCATCCCCCAGGCCATGGTGGCCCTGGATCAGCCCCAGCGGGCCGAGGTGCTGCTGGCACCGCAGGCGACGGTGCAGCGCTTGATGCTCTGGTCGGTGGCCACCCTGGCCCTGTTGCCCCTGGGCCGGGAAGGGCCGGTGGTGCACGTGGGAGCTGCTGTGGCCCACAGCCTGAGGCAACGGTTCCCGCGTTGGCTCCAGCCTCTGGACCGCCATGATCTGATCGCTCTGGCGGGCGGCGCCGGGCTGGCGGCGGGCTTCAACACTCCGTTCGTGGGCATGGTGTTCGTGGCTGAGGAACTCACCAGCAGCTTTGGTGCCAGGTTGATCTGGCCGACCCTGCTGGCCTGCGTCACCGCCGCCGGCATCAGCAATCTGGGTGGCCAGCCCGAGTTTGCCCTGGGCTCGCTGCGCACCATGGCTGCCGAGCCCTGGCAGCTGTTCTGGGCCATCCCCCTGGGCATCAGCGCCGGCCTGCTGGGGGCTGTCTTCGGCCGGCTGCTGCTGGAAACCACCCGCTGGTTGACACCAAGGGCTCGCCGCCAGCCGCTGCGGGTGGGGCTGGTGCTGGGGCTGCTGCTTTCAGGCCTCACCCTGGCCAGCGGCGGCTTCGCCAACGGCGATGGCGAAGCGCTGATGGGCTGGATGATCGGCCATCCCGAGGCCGATCTGCCCACGGCCGGCCTGCTGCTGGCGCGCTTGATCGGCCCCTGCCTGGCCCTGGGGGCGGGGGTGCCGGGGGGGCTGATCGATCCGGCCTTTGCCATCGGCGCCGTGTTGGGCCAGGGCGTCGGCCAGCTGCTGGGGCTGGGGATGATGGGACTGGCCCTGGGGATGGCGGCGGCCCTGGCCGGCGCCACCCAGCTGCCGGTGCTGAGCGTGGTGTTTGCACTGCGGCTGGCTGGCGATCAACAATTGCTGCCCGGGGTGGTGCTGGCAGCGGTGATCGGCGCCTATTGCAGCCGGCTGCTGATGAAGAAGCCGGTGTATCACGCTCTGGCGGCGAACCTCGACTGAGTGGTCTGCGCCGCTCTGATTCCGCAGCTATCTTTTCCCCCGTTCCGTTGTTGATCGCGTCGCCTCGGGTCTGCTGAATCGAGACGACTACAAGAGCGTGGCGCCCCGTTGGTGCAGGCAGCGGCTGGCTCCGTCCCGTCATCATCAAGGCCTGGCTCAACGTGTCACTTTCAGCCTTAGAGCGGGATGTTCACGCCATTACCCGCCAGCGCCCAAAGCCTGGTCAGCCGCCAGGGATGACACCGCAGCGAACCGCCGCTTCCGATCCTGTTGAACCATCGGTCTCGCTCCGGGTCGGTGGCTCCTCCGCCACCTGACAACCCTGTGTTCATCGGCTCTGAAACGGCCGGTTGAACGCCCGTCAGATTGGCTGAGGAGTTTTCCGCGAACGCCTCGGCGCGATCCTCCCGTGGACGCTCGGGCCGCTCTGGTCTTCTCTCCCCGACACAGACCAAGGCACTCCGTCCCAGCCACTCAGTCCACGTAAGTTGAGGGCTCCGTCAGCCTTTCTCCTGTGACTGCTCCGGCCTCCCCGACTCTTCGCTGGATCACTGCCGGCCTGCTGGCCGCCGGCGCCGGCCTGGCTCTGGCGCTGCCGTTCGTGTCCGCCACCCTGCTGACGATCCTGCTGGGCAGCGCCGCCGTGGTGGCGGGCGTCTCCCAGCTGCTGCGACTGACCGGAGCGGCGGATCTTCGCGCCAAAATCTTCCGTGGCCTGTCGGGGGCGCTTTATGTGGTGGGCGGCCTCTGGTGCATTGCCTTCCCGATCGAAAGCACCGTCAGCCTCACCCTGTTCCTGGGCTTCCTGCTGGTGGCCGAGGGGGTGATGGAGCTGGCGGCGGCCGCCTCCGGGCCGATCGGGGCCCGCGGTCTGGTGCTGCTCGATGGCATTGTCACCGTGGTATTGGGCGGCATGCTGGTGGCGGAATGGCCCAGCGACAGCCTCTGGGCGATCGGCACCCTGTTCGCCATTGCCCTCGGCTTCTCGGCCGTGAACATGCTCACCGCCCCGGCCGCCGCTGCTCCTCCAGCGGCTGGCTGAGACCCCGTGAAGCTGAGTCGGCCTGGCCGTAACCACCGCCGCCGGGAGTCTCGATCCTGAGCCCATCCCCTGCTGCCATCGCCACAAGGGCAGAGCCGGTCAAGTTCTCGATCGTGCCGTCGGCGTGGCAGAGGCTGTTCTGACCCGTCTGGCCGGCGCCGCCGCCGGCCAGGCCGAAGGGGGCCACCCGGCGGGAGCCTGAGAGGATCGCCGCCGTCATCGGCTCCAGGAAGCGCAGCCAGCGCACCACCCCATCGCCGCCGGGCCAGCGGCCAGCGCCGCCACTGCCGCGGCGGATCGCGAACCGCTCCAGCCGCACCGGGAAGCGATCTTCCAGGATCTCGGGGTCGGTGATGCGCGAGTTGGTCATGTGGCTCTGCACCGCACTGGCGCCGGCAAAACCGCTGCCATCGGCCAGCACGCCGGCACCTGTGCCGCCGCAGATGGTCTCGTAGTACTGGCAGCGCTCGTTGCCGAAGCTGAGATTGTTCATCGTTCCCTGGGCGGCCGCCATCACGCCCAAAGCCCCGAACAGGGCATTCACCACGGCCTGGGAGGTTTCGACGTTGCCCGCCACCACAGCGGCCGGTGGATCGGGCCAGAGCAGGCTGGCCGGTGGAACCACCAGGTCGATCGGTTCAAAACAGCCGGCATTGAGCGGAATCGGCTGGTCCACCAGGCACCGGAACACGTAGAGCACGGCCGACTTGGTGATCGCCAGCGGCGCATTGCCGTTGCCGTTCTGCTGGGGGGAGGTGCCGCTGAAGTCCACCAGCGCCCGCCGGCGAGTGCGATCGATGCGCACCGCCACCTGAATCCGGCCACCGGCGTCGAGCTCGACGCTCGCCGCTCCATCGTGGAGTCGGTCGATCACGCCCCGGACGGCCTCGGCGGCATGGCTCTGCCCATGTGCCATGTAGGCCTGCACTTCCGCCACACCTTGCTGGCTCAGCAGCCGTTGCAGCTCCGCGATTCCCAGCTGGTTGGCCGCCACCTGGGCCTGCAGATCGGCCAGCAGCTGGTCGGGATTGCGCACGGGATGGCGACCCGCCAGGAGTCGTTGTCGCCAGGCGGTGGCATCGAAGTGCCCCCCGCTGATCAAGGGCACGTTGTCGAGCAGCAGGCCCTCCTCGCTGATCGTGTGGCTGAAGGGGGGCATTGATCCCGGCGTGATGCCGCCCACATCGGCGTGATGGCCGCGGCAGGCCACATAGAACAGGGGCTCGGCCGTCCTGGCGGCAGCCTCGCTCTGCTTGCAGTCAGCGCCGCTGGCGAACACCGGCGAGATCACGGTGATGTCGGGCAGGTGGGTGCCGCCGTTGTAGGGGTTGTTGGCGGCCACGGCATCGCCTGGCCCGAGGGGCGGCAGCGAGCCCCGGGCCACGGCGGCCCTCAAGGCCACCACGCTCTCGCCCATGGAGCCGAGATGGACTGGGATGTGGGGCGCATTGGCCACCAGGCGGCCGCAGCCATCGAAGAGGGCGCAGGAGAAATCCAGCCGCTCACGGATGTTCACCGAACGGCTGCTCTGCTGCAGCCGCACCCCCATCTGCTCAGCGATGGCGCTGAAGCGATGGTTGTAGAGCTCCAGCGTCACCGGATCAGCGGCGGACAGCTCCCGAGCGGCCGGGGCGGAGCCCGCCTGGCGGACAGCGGCCGCCGGCCCGGGACCTGACGCCAATCCGCCCTCTGGCTCTGGTCCTGCTGCCGTGGCAGCCGAGGCTGATGCCGATATATCCGCCTTCTTCAGCGCGGGGCTTGCCGCGACTGCCGTGGCCGCGTCATTGGCCCGGGAGGGTGCCACGCGCTCGAGCAGCAGCTCACCGCGCGGCAGCACCCGGGCCCGCCAATCCGGTTCCAGCACCGTGGCTCCCGTGGCTTCCAGCACCAGGGCCGGACCCTCCAGGCTCTGCCCCGGCCTGAGGTGCTCGCGCTGCCAGAGCGGCACAGCGCGCCAGGCCATCCCCTCGGCGCAGGGCAGGCACAGGGGCGTTTGCTCCTGCGGTGGCGGCGGAGTCACGGGCCAGCCAGGCGCCGCCGCCAGCGACGACACCTGTGTGGGCGAGGCCTGCTGGGGTGCTGCCGGATCCGGCGGCAACTCAGCGACCGGCTGGCCCCCCGGGCTCCCTGCGGCCGCTCCCAGGTCCGCGGGCCCCTGGGGCGGCGACCGATCCTCCCGGCTTTCGGGAACGGCTTCTTCTACTTCTTGTTCGGCCAGCAGTTCCACCTCCACCCGCTCCAGCACCAGCGGCTCGCCGGGCACCACATAGCCGAAGCGGCGGCGATGCAGGGTCTCGAACTCAGCCCGTAGCGCCGCCAGCCAGCAGCCCAACGTGGACTCCGGCAGCCCCACCTCCAGGCCGCCATCGCTGGCCGGATAGCGCAGCTCCAGCCGCACGCGACGCCGCACTTCGGTGCCCGAGTCCAGGTCGCCGGCGCACTCCAGGGCCCGGCGGGCTTCGGCGCTGAGGGCTTCAATGCAGGTCAACAGGTCAGCACTGCGCACTGCTTCGAGGGGTTGACGCAGGCAGCGCTCCACCCTCTGGCTCTGGCGGGCCAGGCCGATGCCCCAGGCGGAAAGCACGCCGGCGAGCGGATGGATCAGCACCCGCTCGATGCCGAGGCTGGCGGCCAGGGCACAGCCGTGCTGGCCGCCGGCGCCACCGAAGCAAACCAGCACGGCACCGCGGATGTCATGGCCCCGTTGAATCGAGATGCGCCGGATCGCCTCCGCCATCCGCTCATTGGCGATCGTCAGGGCCCCCTGAGCCAGCCGTTCCAGCGCCAGCGGCTCTGGGTCCGTGGCCCTCAGGCCCAGGGCTGCCGCCAGCTCCTCGAAGCGCTGCCGCACCACCACCGCATCGGCGCTCTGGTCAGCCTGGGGGCCGAACACCGGTGGCAGCGCCCCCTCAGGCAGGCGGCCCAGCAGCAGGTTGGCGTCGGTCACCGTCAGCGGGCCGCCGCGGCGATAGCAGGCCGGGCCGGGATCGGCTCCGGCGGACTGGGGTCCCACCAGCAGCCGCTGGCCGTCGGCCCGCAACACCGAGCCTCCGCCCGCCGCCACCGTATGGATCGGCAGCATCGCCGCCTGCACCTGTAGCCCGGCGATCTCGGTCTGGACGGTGCGCTCCCAGGCATCCTCACCCCTGGAGCCATCGAAGTGGAACACATCGGTGGAGGTGCCGCCCATGTCGAAGCCCAGGATCGGCCGATCGCCATAGCCCGCCGCCTGGGCCGCGGCCACGGCTCCCACCATGCCGCCGGCTGGGCCGGAGAGGATCGTGTCCTTGGCTTGCAGCTGGGCGGGTGCCTGCAGAGCGCCGCTGGAGGTCATCACCCGCAGCCGCGTTGCGGCCCCCAGGGCGGCCGCCACCGCGGCCAGGTAGCGCTCCAGGGTGGGGCGAACCGCCGCCTCCACCACGGTGGTTTCGAGCCGGGGCACAATTCGGCTCTGGCGGCTGAGCTGATGGGAGAGCAACACCGAGCCGAAGCCGAGCTGCTCAAGCCAACGGCCGAGGGCCAGCTCATGGGCCGGATGGCGGTAGCTGTGCAGCAGGGCAACGGCAACACTCTGGTAGCCATCGGAGCGGGCCTGGTGCAACTCCCGTTCCAGCTCGCCCCCCAGCCTGCCCTCCAGTAGCAGTGGCACCAGCTCGGTGCCATCGGCGGCCAGGCGTGCCTCCACTTCAACCACCCGCATCGGTAGCGGCTCGGGTCGTTCGATCCGCAGGGCGAAGATGTCTGGGCGGTGTTGATCGCCGATGGCGGGCAGATCGGCGAAGCCGCTGTTGAGCAGCAGCAGCACCGGCTCCAGCTGTCGCTCCAGCAACGCATTGGTGGCCACGGTGGTGCCCAGCCGCACCTCCTGCACCAGGCCTGGAGGTAACGGCTGATCGGGGGCCAACCCCAGCACCTCGCGCAGGGCCCGGATCGCCGGATCACCGGCCCGCTCCGGCTGCACCGAGAGCACCTTGCGCACCACCAAGCGGCCATCGCCAGCCCGGCCGATCAGATCGGTGAAAGTGCCGCCGCGATCGATCCAGAAGCGCCAGCCCTGGTTTGGCGGAGTCTGCGCCTCCCTATTCAGGCATGCCTCTGGCCCTGCTCCTGCCTGGTCTCCGTCCCGCGCCGCACCCAGCACCTCATCTCCAGCCGATCAGCCTCGCCAGTCTGATCGGCTGGTCGACACTGGCGCCTTGAATGGCCCGGAGCGGTCCGCACCGAGAGTTCGGGGCGCGCAAGCAGCCACTTGTCCCAGGGCAGAGCCGACCACCCAGGGCCCATCGTCAGTAGGTGCTTTATGGCTCTATCAAGGAGGCCCACAGCTGCGGCGGCTCCCCACGTACTTTCGCCCTTGAAGGCTCCAGCAGTCCCTCACGGCGCTTTTGGACGACGGTCTTCAGCGGTAGTTCTCGAACTGCAGCGGCACCTCCAGGTCTTCGCCTTTGAGCAGCTGGATCACCTGCTGGAGATCATCCTTGTTCTTGCCGGTCACCCGCAGGCTGTCGCCCTGGATGGCCACGGTCACCTTCTTGAGCTCGTCGCGCACTTTTTTGGAGAGCTTCTTGGCCAGCTCCTGGCTCAGTCCCTTGCGCAGCTTCACCAGTTGCTGGACCCGATTGCCACCCACCGGTTCGGCAGGCTGAAAATCAAGGATCTTGAGCGACAGATTGCGCTTGGTCAGCTTCTGGCGCAGCACATCGGCCACTGCATCGAGGCTCATGTCGCTGGCCGTGGTGATCGTCAGGCCGGCCTCCTCGAGCTCGATCTCGGTCTTCGAATCCTTGAGGTCGTAGCGCTGGTCCACCTCCCGGCGCACCTGATCAAGGGCGTTGACCAGCTCCTGGCGATCAAAATCGGACACAACGTCGAAGCTGTAGGTCTCAGCCATGGGGTGGGCTCCTGGGGCGGCGCTCGGCCAGCCTAGAAAAGAGCCCTCCGGATTTCGCTTCGTCATGCTGTTGTCGCTGCCGTCCCTGGCTTTGCTGGCCGCCGTTTCCTTGCCCGTCGTGCCGCCGGGGTCCGGGGGAGCCGCCTTTGCCTGGTCGCTGGTGCTGGCGGGGGCGGTGGTGGTGGCCAGCCTGATCCCCCTGGGCGCCGCCCGCTCCCAGGCTGATTTCACCCCCGCCGATCTGGCCGCCCCGCGGGCGATGTTCGATCGCCTGCCGGCCTGGGGCAAACGGGCCAACTGGGCCCATCAGAATTGTTTCGAGGCCTTCAGCCTGCATGCCCCTGCCTGCCTGCTGGCCCTGGTGGCCGCCCGCGGCGGTTCTGCCACAGCGACGTTGGCCCTGGTCGCGGCCTGGCTCCATCCCGCCCTGCGTCTCGGCTACATCGGCGCCTATGTGGCCAACCTGCCGCCGCTGCGCAGCCTCTGCTGGGCCGGCGGCATTCTCTGCACGGCGATCCTCTACAGCGAAGGTCTGCGCGGCGTGCTGCGCGGCTGAGCTCAGCCTTTCGCCTGCAACGCCTTGAGCGCCGCCAGCAAGCCGGCCGGGCTCTGGGGATCCACCAGCAGCACACTGCCTCCCTGGGCCCGGGCCATCTCCTGGCCCATCGCCATCCAGTCCTTGGCCAGCAGCAGCCGCAGGCTCTCGGCGGCGGCGGGCTCGGCGCTGATCACCCGGGCCAGGACAGCGGCGGCCTCGGCCCTGGCCTGGGCCAGCACGGTCTGCTGGCGGGCCTGGGCATCAGCTTCCAGCAGCAGCGCTTCCTGCTTGGCCTTGGCATCAAGCACCAGGGCCTCGGCCCGGCCACGGGCCGCATTCACCTGGGATTCCCGTTCCCCTTCCGAGCGCAGAATCGCTGCCCGTTTCTCGCGTTCGGCGGTCATCTGCTGCTCCATCGCCTGCTGCACCCCCATCGAGGGTTTGATGTCGCGCATTTCGACGCGGGTCACCTTCACCCCCCAGGGATCGGTGGCCTGATCGAGCTCGCGCAGCAGCACTTCGTTCACCTCCTGGCGGGTGGTGAAGGTCTGGTCGAGGTCGAGTTTGCCCATTTCGGCGCGGATCTGGGTGAGCACCAGATTCACCATCGCCGCCTGCAGATTGTCGAGGGCGTAGTAGGCGCGGGCATGTTCCAGCAGCTGCCAGTACACCACCGCATCCACTTCGATCGAGACGTTGTCCTTGGTGATGCACTGCTGCGGCGGGATATCGAGCACCCGCTCCTTGAGCGATTCATGGCTCACCACCCGCTCCACCCCCGGCAGCACCAGCGATAGCCCGGGCTTGAGCTGGCGGTTGTATTTGCCGAGCCGCTCCACCAGCATCGAGCGACTGCTGCTGGTGACCTTGACACTGCTGATCCCAACGGCCGCCAGCACCACCAGCACCGGCATGAGCAGAAACTCCATCCAATCCTCCCGATTGTCTACAACCTAGGCAGGATGGACTGAATGGTCAGGCCTGGCCTGAAGCGATGCTGACACCTCCTCTGATCTGGCTGCTCGTTGGCGCTGGGCTGCTGCTGCTGGCCCTCACGGGCCTGGATACGGACGGTCTGCTGTTGATCGCCGGACTCAGTGGTCTGCTGCTCACCGTGGTGAGCGTGCTGGTGGCGATGCCGCTGGCATTTCAGGTGCTGCTGTTTCTGGGGCTGGTGAGCCTGGGCTACGGCTGGCTGCGGCGTTGGGATCGGCGCCAGCGCGATCGGGCCCTGCCTGCCAGCCCCCGGGCCGAGTGGGCCGAAGTGATCCAGGCCTTCGCCGCCGATGGCGAGGGGCGGGTGCGCTGGCAGGGGCAGAGCTGGGCGGCCATCAACCTGGAGCCCGGCCAGGCCCTGGCGGTGGGTGCCCAGGTGCGGGTGATGGGCCGGGAGGGCACCAGCCTGCAGGTGCTGCCGGCCGCGCCCCTGGCCAGCGGCTGAGTCAACAGGCTGCAGCTCGCTGGAAGCCGGATTCATGGGCATCCAGGGCCGTCTTCCGGTGCGCACTGCAGAGGAACGGGAATTCAGCCAGTTTTCGGGCCGATGGCTCTGGGCCCTCAAGACGACCGGTCACTGGGTTTGCGGCCGTTCAACTGTCGTCGGCTTGAGCACTCGCCGCCGCAATCGCCTCAGTCGAAGAACATCAGGCTCACCACCTTGCCCAGGTCTTCGGCGGTGCGGCAGCTGCTGAGCAGGGTTTCGCTGTCGTGAAAGGCGTAGCAGATCAACTGGTCACAGCGGCTGATGATCTCGTGGTTGCAGAGGCTGCTGGCCATCGGCAAGGGCAACTCATCGTGCTCGGGCTTTTCCACCAGATGCAGCACCTGTTCCAGCTGGTCGCGTGATTCGAGGGGCTGCCGTTCCAGGCTCTGGGGCAACAGCACCGTGAGCCGAGCCGGATCCACTTCCAGCACGCTGCGGATCACAGCGGCGTTGACCCCCTGGGCGCCGGAGGTGATCAGGTTGTGGCCTTCCTGGGCGAGGGAGCGGGACACCAGCTCCACCAGGTGAATCGACACCACTGGCACATGGCGGCTGCCCAGGATGGCAATGCGCCGCTTGCCCCGGTCCTGGAGCATGGCCAGTTCCTGGGCCAGGGTGTCGATCCGGCCGAGCGCCGGAAGATCTAGGGACCGAGTCACCCGTTGCCGACTTGCGTTGGCTTCGAACCTAGCAGCGTTACTGGGTTCTGGGAGCTCAGGCATGAACCGGCAGCCGGAGCCGCTCGAACAGACGCTCGAACCGGCAGCTCTCTTCCACCAGGCGGATGGCGTAGGTGGCCTTGACCGCTTCGTGCAGGCGCACATGGCCGATGGCCGCTTCGATCACCTCCACCGTGGTCAGGGTGTCGTGATCGACCTTGAGCACCGGCACCTCCAGTTCCTCGGCCCGGCTGATCAGCTGGGGCAGGGGCTCGCCGGCACCGGTGAGAATCAGGCACTGGGTGGAGGCCTCCAGGGCTGCCAGCTGGATGTCGGTGCGATCGGCACCGGTCACCACGGCCATGTTGCGGCGACGGCGGAAGAACTCCATGGCCGAATTGACGTTCATGGCGCCGATCGAGAGCGTTTCCACCAGCAGATCGGTGCGGTCCTGGCAACAGAGCACCCGGGCCGCCAGGCGTCTCCCCAGCTCGCTCACGGTGACGCTGCGCAGCAGGGGACTGCGGGGCATGATGCCGAAGACGGGCAGTCCCAGGCGCTCCAGGGCCGGTTCCACCTCCTGGCGCAGCTGGGAAACTTCCTCGGGGGTGACGGCGTTGAGCACCACGCCGGCCAGCAGATCGCCCAGTTGCTGGCGGGCCTCGAGCAGGGGATCGACACTGCGGCTGTCACGCCAGTTGTGGACCAGCACCACGGGGGCCTGCAGGGCCCGGGCCATCTGGGCCAGCCCCAGGCCGAACACCTGACCTTCGCTGAGGCTGCCCGCTGCCTCCAGCAGCACCAACTGGTCCGTGGCGGCGGCGATGCGCCGCTGCAGCTCGGCGAACGCCGCCCCTGGGGCCAGCTCACCGCTGAGCAGGCGGCGATGCACCGAACCGGGCTCCTGGACCTGCAGCGACGGCAACAGCTGGCTGGCCGCCAGGCCCAGGGTGGCGCCGATGAAGCGCACATCGGCATCCACAATTGAATCCCCCGCCAGTTGCGCCGCGACAGCCAGGCGGGCTTCCCCAGCAGCAGCCTCATCGGGCGGAGCCTCGAGATCGTCGAGGCAGGTGGCCAGAGGCTTGCCGAACAGAATCGAGATGCCCCGCCGATTCAGCTGGTGCGCCAGACCCAGCACCACCGCCGACTTGCCACTGAAGGGTTCGCACGAGCCGATCAGGAGCGGGCTCTGGGCGGAAGTGGGCATGGAGCGACCTCGCCGGAGCCTGCAGATTGGCAGCCAATCTAGGCAGGTTCAACCCCCTAGGTCCATGGAGGAGCAGCCAGTGCCGACGATCACGGTGGCGATCACCGGCGCCAGCGGCGCCTTCGGCCAGGCCCTGCTGCGCCAGTGGCATCATCGCGGCGCCCGGCTGATCGCCCTCACCCATGGTGGGACCCCCCTGGTGCTGCGGCAGGTCACGGGCGAGGTGATCCCCCTGGAGCAGGTGGGCTGGCAGGTGGGCCAGGAGGCCGCCCTGGGCCCGATTTTGGCGGCCGTGGACGTGCTCGTGATCAATCACGGCATCAATCCCCATGGCCAGCGCAGCGCTGCCGCCACCGAGCAGGCCCTGGAGGTCAATGCCCTCAGCGCCTGGCGCCTGCTGGAGTTGTTTGCCGAGGTGGTCCGCCAGCGCCAGGCTTCGGCGAGCGTGGCCGGAAGCTCCCCCAGCGGCGCGGCCGGAAGCTCCCCTGGCGGCGAGGCCCCAGTGGCGCGGCCGCGGCCTGAGGTGTGGATCAACACCTCCGAAGCGGAGATCCAGACGGCCATCAGCCCGCTCTATGAGATCAGCAAACGGCTGATCGGCCAGTTGCTGAGCCTGCGGGCCCTCGACCTGGCGGACACGTTGCGCCTGCGGCGGCTGGTGTTGGGGCCGTTCCGATCCGCCCTCAATCCGATCGGTGTGATGGGCGCCGACTGGGTGGCGGGCCAGGTGCTGAGGCAGGCGCTGGATTGGAACTGCGCCCTGGTGATCGTCACCCCCAACCCCCTCACCTATCTGCTGATGCCGTTGACAACCCTCAGCCGCTGGGCCTATTTCCGACTGACCAGCCACCCCTGACCAGCGCTCCTAACTGAATCCGGGCGCTGGGCTCGGATCCGGTTCCGAACTCAGAAGTCGCGGTCGGTGAGGATCTCGCAGCCATCGCTGGTCACCACGATCGTGTGCTCCCACTGGGCCGAGAGCGAGCCGTCCTGCGTCACCACGGTCCAGCGATCCTTGAGGGTGCGGCAGGCTTTGGAGCCGGCATTGAGAATCGGCTCCACCGCCAGGGTCATGCCGGCCCGCAGGGTCATGTTGGGCAGATCCCGGGTGCGGAAGTTAAATACCGAAGGCTCCTCGTGCAGGTTGCGGCCGACGCCATGGCCGGTGTAGTCCTCCACCACCGCATAGCCATGGGCCTCCACGTGGTCCTGCACGGCACCGGCGAGCTCCAGAAGGGTGCTGCCCGCCCGCACCGTGGCGAGCCCCTTCATCAGCGATTCCTGGGCCACGCGGCTGAGGCGCTGGGAGGCCTCGCTCGCGCCGGCGCCGACGGGGATGGTCACGCAGCTGTCGCCATGAAAACCCTCGAAGTAGGCGCCGGTGTCCACCTTGAGCAGATCGCCGTCCTGGATCACCTGCCGCTCGCCCGGGATGCCATGCACCACCTGGTCGTTGATGCTGGCGCAGATGCTGGCCGGGAAGCCGTGGTAGCCCTTGAAGCTGGGGGTGGCACCCAGTTCGCGGATGCGCCGCTCGGCGTAGCGATCGAGATCGGCCGTGCTCATGCCCGGAGCGGCCATCGCGATGATCTCGCGCAGCACCGTGGCAACGATGCGGCTGGCCTGGCGCATGATCGCGATCTCACGGGCGGATTTGATCTCCACGCCGCGGCGCCCCTTCTGGATGCGGGGTCCGCTCTGGGTGACCACACCGCTGGCGCCCTGTCCTGACTGGGCAGTGGCCAGCAGATCAGCAAAAAAATTCATGCGGCGGGCGCTGGGGGGAAGTTGGTCGGCCGGATTCAAGTTATCAATGGCGTCACCCCGGTTGTCGTGTCTGCCATGTCCACCGAGTCCTCTCCGGCTGCGGCCCTGCCCCTGGGCACCCGCCTGCGGCGGGCCCACGCCAGCCTGGCGCCCCTGCTGCTGGCGCCCCTGCTGCTCACGGTGATCAGCGGCGTCAGCTACCGCCTCTTGCGCGATTGGGCCGGTCTGGACCGGGATCAGGCCCATCTGCTGATGGTTCTGCACGAGGGGGAATGGCTGAAGCGTTGGTTCGGAGCGAACGGCGAGACGCTCTATGTGCTGTTCAACGGCCTCGGCTTGCTGTGGATGCTGGCCAGCGGCGGCTTCATGGCCTGGCAGCGGCTTCAGCGCCAGTGGCGCCGCCGCTGAAGAGGGGGTCACCCCAGCCGGTACACTGGTGGTTTGGCCAGGCGTCGCGGAACCGCGATGGCAGCGGAAACAACAGAGCAGAACATGACCGAGCAGGAGAATCCCGTGCTGGACAGCGATTCCCAGGGTGTGGCCGATCAGGCCAGCCCCTCGGAGACAGCCCCCGCGGCCGTGAAGGCCACCACCGGCAAGTTGAGTGCCTATGACCTGATCCGGGCTTTTGAGGCTGAACAGCTCAAGAGCGATCTGCCGGACATCTACGTCGGCGACACCGTGCGCGTCGGGGTGCGGATTCGGGAAGGCAACAAGGAGCGTGTCCAGCCCTACGAAGGGGTCGTGATCGCCAAGCGTCACGGTGGTCTCAACGAGACCATCACCGTGCGCCGCATCTTCCAGGGCATCGGCGTGGAGCGGGTGTTCATGCTGCACAGCCCCCAGGTGGCTTCCGTGAAAGTGGAGCGCCGGGGTAAGGTGCGCCGGGCGAAGCTCTTCTACCTTCGTGATCGGGTGGGTAAGGCCACTCGGGTCAAGCAGCGTTTCGATCGCTGATTTGATCGTTGAAGCCACGGCTTGAGCGCTGGAGTTCTTCTCGGAATCTTCAGCTTCGAGCCGTGACCTTATGTCCCAGAGGCCATCGCCTTGCGCCGTTAGTTCAGTTGGTAGAACGCAGGTCTCCAAAACCTGATGTCGGGGGTTCAAGTCCTCCACGGCGCGTTCGATGGTCTCATTTGCAATCTTTTGCTTCCGAACATGGAGTTGGATCTACAGCCCGGTGACGTCGTGAAGGTGCTGGAATCCGCTGCCCTTGGCTGGGTGCGGGCTCGGGTGATCCGGGTCAAGTCCGGTGGCCGGGTGGTGGTCCAGAGCGATCAGGGTCGGGAATTCACCGCCCGCGGTAACCAGGTGCGTCTGATTGAGCCCGCCGGTTTCCGTCCCTGACTGTCCAGCCCCAGTCCCTGTCCAGAGCGCCAGTCCAGAACCTCGGCCTATTATCTATTTACAATGTCCGGCCCTGCTTCAAGCGCCTGGCCAGCGAGATCACCCGCCGCATCGACAGCGATCGGCTCCATCAAGCCTCGCTCACCTGTTCCGCTGAACAGGTGAGTTTTTGTTTGCCACGCCAAGGTGATGGCGAGTGCCGCCCGCGTCCGCATCAACGACCGATCCAGCCCCGTTGACGGGGGGACACGTCACGTTGGATACTTCTTGGGTCGGCGGTTCACGTCGGCATCTCCGTGCCTTCGGCACGGTTGGTCCAGCCCCAACAGGCTGGCCTGGGACTGTAGTTCAACCGGTTAGAGCACCGCCCTGTCACGGCGGAAGTTGCGGGTTCGAATCCCGTCAGTCCCGTTCAGATCACCCAGGAGCTTGAAGATGGCCGTAACCGGTTCGGTGCGTGTCCGTCTGGCTCCCAGCCCCACCGGCACCCTGCACATCGGCACGGCCCGTACGGCTGTTTTCAACTGGTTGTTTGCCCGCCATCACGGTGGCAGCTTTTTGTTGCGCATCGAGGACACCGACCGGGAGCGCTCCAAGCCCGAATACACCGCCAACATCCTGGAGGGTCTGCACTGGCTCGGCCTCGACTGGGATGGCGAGCCGGTGATCCAGAGCGAGCGCATCGAGGCCCACCGGGCCGCCATCGCCCAGCTGCTGGCCAGCGGTCACGCCTACCGCTGTTACGCCACGGAGGCGGAACTGGTCGCCATGCGGGAGCTGCAACAGGCCCAGAACCGGGCGCCCCGCTACGACAACCGCCATCGCGACCTCAGCCCTGAGCAGGAACGGGCCTTCGTGGCCGAAGGGCGACAGGCGGTGATCCGCTTCCGCATCGATGACGGTGCCGTGATCACCTGGCCGGACCTGGTGCGCGGTGAGATGCGCTGGGCCGGCAGCGACCTGGGCGGCGACATGGTGATCGCCCGTCGCGCCCCCGCCGACCAGATCGGCGATCCCCTTTACAACCTGGTGGTGGTGGTGGACGACGCCGCCATGGCGATCAGCCACGTGATCCGCGGCGAAGACCACATCGCCAACACCGCCAAGCAACTGCTGCTCTATGGGGCCCTGGGCCACACCGCACCGCTGTTCGCCCACACGCCGCTGATCCTCAACCAGGAGGGCAAGAAGCTCTCCAAGCGCGATGGCGTCACCTCGATCAGCGACTTCCAGGCCATGGGCTACAGCGCCGAGGCCCTGGTCAACTACATGACCCTGCTGGGCTGGTCACCGCCGGAAGGCATGGGCGAGCGCTTCAGCCTCGAGCAGGCCGCCGCCGTGTTCGAGTTCGGCCGCGTCAACCGGGCCGGTGCCCGCTTCGACTGGGACAAGCTCAACTGGCTCAATGGCCAGGTGCTGCATGGCCTCGGTGCCGAGCCCCTCCGGCAGCAGCTGCTACCCCTCTGGGCCGCCAGGGGCTGGGGTACCGGCACCGGACCCTGGGCCGAGGCCGATTGGCAGCGCCAGCTCTGCGAGCTGCTGGCTCCCTCCCTCACCCTGCTGGCCGATGGCGTCGAGCAGGCCACCCCTTTCTTCACCAGACCCGAACCGGATGCTGCCGCCCTCGCCCAGTTGGCCAGCGACGGGGCACGCCCGGCCCTGGTGGCCTTACTGAGCCTGCTGCCGGCGGGCGACGCGGCCCTGAGCGCCGAGCAGGCCCAGGCGCTGCTGGCGCAGGCGGCCAGCCAGGCCGGGGTGAAAAAGGGTGTGCTGATGAAGAGTCTGCGGGCGGCCCTGCTGGGCAGCCTCCAGGGACCGGATCTGGTGAGCACCTGGCGGCTACTGCATCCCAGCGGCGAGGATCGGCTCCGGCTTCAGTCGTCGTCCACCGTGCCGTAGTGGGGTTCCACCCGGATCCCCATCACACTGCTGGAGCGAATCAAGAGATATTCGCCTTCGAGCTCACTGATCGGCACGTTCACAAAGGCATCGGGCGTGGCCGCTGCGTGCAGCACGCCTGTGTACCACTGATGAAAGGCCTCCAGGGTGGCGAAGTGCACCACCTCCGTGTGGCCGCCGGTGAGGATCAGGTAAATGGCGTAGCGGCGGGGAATGCGGGCCATCGCGGGGTGGGATCGGCAAGGCGTTCTCTCCAGGATGGCGCAGCCGCTACCTCCGGTACTGCCCGCAGGTGCTGAAGCCAGCCCGCGGTGCCGGTGAGCCCGGCCTGCTCTGGCAGGCTGTGCCAATCGCAGAGGCTGAGGCGGCGGAGATTCATGGCGGAGCTAAGACCCCTGTTGCTGTTGGTGGATGGCCATTCCCTGGCCTTTCGCAGTTTTTATGCTTTTGCCAAGGGCGGTGACGGCGGCCTCAGCACCAAAGCCGGGGTGCCCACCAGCGTCACCTACGGCTTCCTCAAGGCCCTGCTGGAGAACTGCAAGGGTCTGAATCCTCAGGGCGTGGTGATCGCCTTCGATACCGCCGAGCCCACCTTTCGGCATTTGGAGGATGTCAATTACAAGGCGCATCGGGATGAGGCGCCGCAGCACTTCTTTGAGGATCTGGCCAATCTGCAATCCATCCTGGCCGAAGCCCTCGACCTGCCCCTCTGCCTGGCCCCGGGCTTTGAGGCCGACGACGTGCTCGGCACCCTGGCCAACCAAGCTGCCGATGGCGGCTGGCGGGTGCGCATCCTCTCGGGCGACCGCGACCTGTTCCAGCTGGTCGATGACGAGCGGGACATCGCCGTGCTCTACATGGGTGGCGGCCCCTACGCCAAGAACTCCGGCCCCAGCGAGATCCGCCGTGAACAGGTGATCGCCCGGCTGGGGGTGCCGCCGGAAGACGTGATCGATCTCAAGGCCCTCACCGGCGACAGCTCCGACAACATCCCGGGGGTCAAAGGTGTCGGGCCCAAGACCGCCATCACCCTGCTCCAGGCCCACGGCGATCTCGATGGCGTCTACGCCGCCCTCGATCAGGTGAAGGGCGCCCTCAAGGGCAAGCTCGAAACCGATCGCGACAACGCCTATCTCTCGCGCAAGCTGGCCCGGATTCTGGTGGCGGTGCCGCTGCCGACGGAGCCGCGCCTGGCCCTGGGGCAGGTGAAGGCCGAAGAGCTGAGCCGGCGGCTCGAAGCGTTGGAACTGTTCAGCCTGGCCCGCCAAGTGGAGGGCTTCGCCCGTGTCTTTTCGGCTCCGTCGCCTGCCGGCGAGGAGTCGGCCGCAACCGACACCGGCACCCCAGCTGCCAGTGTCTCCGGCCAACCGGCCGCTTCAGCTGCCGCTGTCCGAGAGACCGCGGCTGCCGGGGCGGGCAACGCCAGCCATCTTGCCGCCGGTGACGTCAGCGCGGCCAGCGAGCCCCAGGGCTCAGCCTTGGCCAGTGCAGCTCCGCCGCTCCTCGAGCCCCAGATTGTTACCGACGCGGCCGCCTTGGCCGCCCTGGTGAGCCGCCTGCTGACCTGCACCGAGGCCGCTGCTCCGGTGGCCCTCGACACCGAAACCACCGATCTCAATCCCTTCCTGGCCGAACTGGTGGGCATCGGTCTGGCTTGGGGCCCAGGGCCCGGCGATCTGGCCTACATCCCCATCGGCCATCGCCCCCAGGCCGCCGCCGATCTGCTCAGTGAGCCGCCGCCGCCGCCCTGCCAGCTGCCCCTGGAACCGGTGCTCACGGCCCTGGCCCCCTGGCTGGCCAGCGAGGCCCATCCCAAGACCCTGCAGAACGCCAAATACGACCGGCTGATCCTGCTGCGCCATGGCCTGCCTCTGGCCGGGGTGGTGATGGACACGATGTTGGCCGATTACCTGCGGGATGTTGGCGATCAGCACAGCCTCGACGCCATGGCGCAACGCCAGTTCGGCTTCACTCCCACCAGCTTCAGCCAGCTGGTGCCGAAGGGGGCGACCTTCGCCGACGTGGCGGTGGCTGAGGCCTCTCTGTACTGCGGCATGGACGTGCATCTCACGCGCCGACTCACCATGCTGCTGCGTGAGGAGCTGGCCGCGCTTGGGCCGGCCCTGCTGCCCTTGCTGGAGCAGGTGGAGCTGCCGCTGGAGCCGGTGCTGGCGGCGATGGAGGCCACCGGTATCCGCATCGACATTCCCTATCTCCAGGAGTTGAGCACCGAGCTGGCTGCTGCACTGGCGCGCCTCGAAGGCGAGGCCCGGCAGGCCGCTGGCGTTGCCTTCAACCTGGCCTCACCGAAGCAACTGGGGGAACTGCTGTTCGACACCCTGGGCCTCGATCGCAAGAAATCGCGCAAGACCAAGACCGGTTGGAGCACCGATGCGGCCGTGCTCGAGAAGCTCGATGGCGATCATCCGGTGGTGTCCCTGGTGCTGGAGCACCGCACCCTGAGCAAGCTGCGCAGCACCTATGTGGAGGCCCTGCCGGTGCTGGTGGAGCCGGAAACCGGTCGGGTGCACACCGATTTCAACCAGGCGGTTACCGCCACCGGCCGGCTGTCGAGCAGCAATCCCAATCTGCAGAACATCCCGATCCGCACCGAGTTCAGCCGCCGCATTCGCAAGGCCTTCCTGCCCCAGGCGGGCTGGCAGCTGATCAGCGCCGACTATTCCCAGATCGAGCTGCGCATCCTCACCCACCTCTCCGGGGAGCCGGTGCTGGTGGAGGCCTACAAGAGCGGCGACGATGTCCATGCGCTGACGGCCCGCCTGCTGCTGGAGAAGGACGAGGTGACAGCGGACGAGCGGCGCCTGGGCAAGACGATCAACTTCGGCGTGATCTACGGCATGGGTGCCCAGCGCTTCGCCCGCGAAACCGGCGTCGCTCCGGCTCAGGCCAAGGAGTTTTTGAGCCGCTACAAGGAGCGTTATCCGCGTGTGTTCGCCTTCCTGGAGCTGCAGGAACGGCTGGCCCTCAGCCGCGGCTATGTCGAAACCATCCTCGGTCGCCGCCGCACCTTTCACTTCGATCCAGGCGGTCTGGGTCGATTGCTGGGCAAGGATCCGCTGGCGATCGATCTCGAGGCGGCCCGCCGCGCCGGCATGGAGGGCCAGCAATTGCGGGCGGCGGCCAATGCACCGATCCAGGGCTCCAGTGCCGACATCATCAAGGTAGCGATGGTGCAGCTGCACCAGGCGCTGCTGACGGCCCAGGTGCCGGCCAGGTTGTTGCTGCAGGTGCACGATGAACTGGTGCTTGAGGTGTCCCCTGAGGCCCTGGAGCCGACCCTGGCCCTCACCCGCCAGACCATGGAGAACGCCGTGCAGCTGACGGTGCCGCTGCGGGTGGACACCGGGGTGGGACCGAACTGGATGGAAGCCAAATGAGCTGTTGCCACTGGCCGTGGGCCTGTCCACGTGTCCCACGCCTTAGGCATGGGGACCAGTGATGAGAGACTGCCAGCAGAGGTGTGGCCGATTTCTTCCATCGTGAGCGTCGAAACTCTGGCCAGCAGCGAGCGCAGGGGCATCATTCTGGCCGGTGGTAATGGCACCCGCCTGGCACCACTCACTGGCGCCATCAGCAAGCAGCTGATGCCGGTGTATGACAAGCCGATGATCTACTACCCGCTCAGCACGCTGATGCTGGCTGGGATCCGCGATGTCCTGATCATCACCACTCCCGCGGACCAGAGCGCTTTCCAGCGCCTGCTCGGCGATGGTTCGGCCTGGGGGATGGCGATCGAGTACGCCATCCAGCCGCGCCCCGAGGGCCTGGCCCAGGCCTTTCTGATCGGTGCCGATTTTCTGGGCGGCCGGCCGGCGGCCCTGGTGCTGGGCGACAACCTTTTCCATGGCCATGACTTGGTGCCCCAGCTGCAGGCCAGCAACGCTCCTGCCATTGGTGCCACGGTGTTCGCCTACCCGGTGCGTGATCCAGAGCGCTACGGCGTTGTGCAGTTCGACGAGGAAGGACGGGTGATCAGCCTGGAGGAGAAACCGGTCCGGCCGAAGTCTCGCTATGCCGTCACCGGCCTTTACTTCTATGACGCCAGCGTTGTCGAGCGGGCTCGCCAGGTGCGTCCCTCCCCGCGGGGTGAGCTGGAGATCACCGACCTCAACCGGCTCTATCTCGATGCTGGTCTGCTGCGGGTGCAATTGATGGGCCGCGGCATGGCCTGGCTCGACACCGGTACTCCCGATTCATTGCATGAGGCGGCGAGCTACATCCGCACCCTGGAGCATCGCCAGGGTCTGAAGGTGGGCTGCCCGGAGGAGGTGGCCTGGCGCCTCGGATGGATCGACGAAAGCCAGCTGGAGCGACTGGCCCAGCCCCTGCGCAAGAGTGGCTATGGCACCTATCTGTTGCAGCTGCTCAGCGAGAGCGGCGAGGAGGTGAGCTGATCATGGAGATCCAACGTTTCGAGATCGAGGGGCCGCTGCTGCTCACTCCCCAGGTTTTTGGCGATGGGCGCGGCTTCTTTTATGAGAGCTGGAATCAGCGCCGTTTTGCCGAGAGCCTCGGCGTTGCCCTGGATCAGGCTCCGCTCTTCCATCAGGACAACCACTCCCGCTCCAGTCGTGGGGTGCTGCGGGGGCTGCACTATCAACTGGAACCGGAACCCCAGGGCAAGTTGGTGCGCTGTGTGGTCGGCGAGGTGTTCGATGTTGCCGTCGATCTGCGTCGCTCCTCCGCCAGCTTCGGCCAGTGGGTCGGAGCTCGGCTCAGTGCCGAAAACCACAGGCAGCTCTGGGTGCCGGTGGGCTTTGCCCATGGCTTCCTCACCCTCAGTGAGAGCGCTGAGGTGCTGTACAAGGCCAGCGGCTTTTGGAACAAGGGCTGTGAGCGCTCGCTGCGCTGGGACGATCCCACCGTGGCGATCGACTGGCCGCTCGAGGAGCTGAACGGGGTGGAGCCCCTGTTGGCGGCCAAGGATGGGGCGGCCCCCAGCCTGGCCGAGGCCCTGGCGTCCGGAGACGTGTTCCCATGAGCCCGGATCTGAAGGTGCTGCTCACCGGCAGCGATGGCCAGCTCGGCCAGGCGCTGCAGGCCTCCAGACCGGCGGGAGTTGAGTTGATCGCCTGCGGCCGCGCCGAACTGGATCTCGCGGATGCGGACGCCTGCGCCGCGGCGGTCCGCCAACACCGTCCCGACTGGGTGCTCAATGCCGGCGCCTATACGGCGGTGGACAAGGCGGAAGCTGAGCCTGAACTGGCCAGAGCGGTGAATGCCGGCGCCCCAGGGGCCTTCGCCATGGCCCTGGCCGGCAGCGGCGGTCGCTTGCTGCAGGTGAGCACCGATTTTGTCTTCAACGGTGAGCAGGGCCACCCTTACCGGCCCGAGCAGGATCTTGATCCGATCGGTGTCTACGGCCTCAGCAAGGCGGAGGGAGAACAGCGGGCTCGGGCCGCGTTGCCGGCTGATCGCTGTTGTGTGTTGCGCACCAGCTGGGTGTATGGGCCGGTGGGCAAGAACTTCTGCCTCACCATGCTGCGCCTGCATCGGCTCAAGGCGGCGGCCGGCGAACCCCTGGCCGTGGTGGCCGATCAGGTGGGCTGTCCCACGGCCACCCACACCCTGGCGACAGCCTGCTGGGCCGCCATCGGCCGCCAGGCCAGCGGCATCCTGCACTGGAGCGATGCCGGCGCCGCCAGCTGGTACGACTT
>CAMBZX010000020.1 GCA_945872185.1 Synechococcus sp. UW140
CGGTGCGGCTCAGACCGAATTGGCGGTAGAGGTTGTAGGTCCAGCCGGCCACCTGCAGGGGCTGGCGGCTCTGGTTGTCGTGATGCAGCCGATAGAAGGCGAGCAGCTCCGGCAAGCTGCCGAAGCGCAGGCCGGGCTGACGCCGCTGCAGGTTCAGCCAGAGCAGGTAATCCTCGTGGGGAATGGTGGGGAATCCCCCCACCAGCAGCTCGGTCCGCACCAACACCGTCAGCAGCGGGATCGGATTGACGTCGGCCAGGGAGGTCGCACTGAGCTGGGCAGGGGGGCAGCGCAGGGCCAGGAGCGGTTCCCTGGCCGAGCGGAAGCGGCCGTAGGCCGTCACCGACAGGTCGAGCTGGCCCGCTGCATGGAAGGCCAGCTGGCGTTCCAGCTTGCGCGGATGCCAGAGATCGTCGATATCGAGGAAGGCCACCAGCGGGCTGAGCACATGGGCCAGGCCGTGGTTGCGCGGCCGCGCCGGCAGCCGGGCCTGGGCAGTGCTGCCTGGCCTGGCCTCCGGCAGGCGCAGCAACCTGAAGCGGCGGTCGCTGGCCACGCACCGCTCCAGCAGGCCGGCGCCGCCATCGCTGGAGCCGTCATCGATGGCCAGGCACTCCCAGTCGTCGCAACTCTGGCGGCGAAGGTTGGCCACATAGCCGGGCAGAAAGCGGGCGGCGTTGCGGAAAGGGGTGACGATCGAGACGAGTGGCATCAGCAGATCAAGCCCAGCCAGCGGGCACGGGCCCGCATCAGATCGGGGTAAGTCCCGCGCAGGGGGAACAGCAGCGCTTTGGCCAGCTCGTGGGCCCGGCCGCGCCGGTCGAGATCCGGATCCCGCCAGCGCCGCAGCAGGGTGACGGGGTCGGCGGGGCCGCTCGAGAGGCCGCCAAGGCGGAAGCGGCACACCGGCTCAGCCAGATAGGACTCCGGACCGCTGGCCGCCAAGGCCGCCCGCATGATGGGCCGGTCGCCGTAGATGGCGCTCGCTTCCCGGTAGGCGTGGCGGCGGGCCCAGTTGCCCTCGAACAGCAGGGCTGAGTGGCAGGGCACCATGTGACGCAGCCAGCAGCCGATTGCCCGCACAGCGGGATCGGGGCTGAGCCAGCGCAAGGCCTGGCCCGGAACCTCCACCCACGCCTGGCCGAACACGGCCGCCGGCTCCGGCCGGTTGCCCTCTCGCCCCCGCGCGGTAAGAGAGCGGGCGTGCCGTGCGAGCCGCGCCAGGCTGCTGGCATCGGCGTGGGCATCGCCCGCCGGCAACACCTGCAGCCAGGCACCGCGGCTGGCGGCCAGGCCGGCATTGACGCCAGCATAAATGCCGCGGGCCTGCCTCCGCAGGTAATGCAGGGCCACACCCCGGGCTCCCAGGCTCTGGTAATGCTGCTGGAGCAATCGCTGGCAACTCCCATCCTCTGAGCCATCCACCACCACCCAGTCCAGCCAAGGGGTCCCGGCCTCGGTGCCGGCCGGGGCCTCCTGGCTGGCGATTGAGCTCAGCGTGTCAGCCAGCGCGATCGGATTGCCACAGCAAACGGTGACCACACTGATGAGCTGGGGGAGATGGACGCCCATGACTGTCAGCATGGCTCAATGGCGCCCCTCAGGATCGGTTTCGATCGGCAGATCTTCTGTCTGATGGCCCGCGGCGGCATCAGCCGCCACTTCCACGACCTGATCGCCGGGTTGGCCGACGCTGGGGGCACGCCGGAGGGACCAGGCCGGCCCCTGCAGCCGGTGCTGCTGTTCCGCTGCCATGCCAATCGGCACCTGCATGGCCGTGGCCTGGTGCGCTTGCCCTGCCTCGGCTACCGGCTGCTGCGCCGACTCGGCTGCGATCTTGCTGCCAGCCCCTCCAGGCTCACCGGCATCGATCTGCTGCATGCCACCTATTACCTGGGCTTGCCGCCCCAGCAGCCGCCCTGTCCGCTGGTGTCCACCCTCCACGACATGACCCCGGAACGCTGGCCGCAGTTCTTTCCGCGCGGTTCGCCCCATGGCGCCAAACTCGCCTGGTTCGCTGCCAGCAGCCGGATTGTCAGCGTCAGTGCCAGCAGCGCCGCTCACCTGGTCGAGCTCGAGCCTGGCCTGGCTGAGCGGCTGCGGGTGATTCACCTGGCGACAGGCTTCGCCGACCAGTCGCCCACGCCCCTGACGGGATTGCCCCGGCGGCCATTTTTTCTCTACGTGGGGCGGCGTGAGGGCTACAAGAACATCGACCGCCTTTTGGAGGCCCTGGTGCGCCTCGACGGTGGCGACACCGCCCCCCAGCTGCTGCTGGTGGGCGGTGGTCCGCTGCGGACGGCGGAGCGACAGCGACTGCAACTGCTGGGCTTGCAGCAACGGGTGCGGGCCCAGGCGGCCGACGACGGCCAGCTGGCCTGGCTCTACCGCCACTGCCGGGCGGTGCTGGTGCCGAGCCTGGCCGAAGGCTTCAGCCTGCCGCTGATCGAGGCCCTGGCCTGCGATGCCCCCGTATTCGCCTCCGACCTGACGGTGCACCGTGAAATCGGCGGAGCCTTCTGCGACCTGCTCGATCCAGGCGACACCGAGGCCTGGGTGACGGCGCTGCGGGATCGGGCCCGGCAGATCACCCCCTCCAGGCGCCTGGGCCCCAGGGCCCTGGCGGAGCTGCGCCGATACTTCAGCATTGAGCGCCTGCACGCTGATCACCGCGCCCTCTATCGCAGCCTGGCCTGAATCTGCCCCAGCTCCCGGGTGGCGCGGCCCAGGGCGCGCTGCAGCAACGGCGGCTGGAACTGAGTGCGGAAGGTGAAGTCGTCGGCAGCGCGATCGCGTACCAACTGCTGGGGATGGACCAGCTCCGCCTCCAGGACGGCCGTGCCGCGATGGGGAGAGCGGCCGCTGCGGGTGTGGGTGGCATGGGCGTGACCGAAGCCGATGTTGTTCACCAGGTTGACCGCCGGCAGACAAGTGAGCAGCCCCTGGCGCCAGCAGCTATAGGTCCAGATGTAGTCCCAGGTGTCGCATTCGCCTTGCCACACCGCTTCGATGCGACGGCTCCAGTAGCGGCTGAAGCGGCGCCCGCCGATCTGCTCGAGCCAGCCCTGGTCGCGGAAGGCGGGCCAGCTCGTCAGCTCGGCGTCGTAGCAGTGCCACGCCCGCTGCCAGCTGGCCCAGCCCCAGACGTGGTTGTAGAGCGAAAAGTAATAGCTGGAGCCATCGCGGGGCCGCTGGCGCTGGAAGTTGTTGCCGCTGATCTCGCCGATGCGCCCGTCGTGTCGGTAGCGCTCCAGCAGCGCGGCGCAGTAACGGAAGAAAGCGGGCGTCGGCACCACGTCGTCCTCCAACACGATGCCTTCCTCCACCTGGGCGAAGAACCAGTCGAGCGCCTCGCTCACCCCACGGCGGCAGCCGCGGTGATCGCTGCGATATAGGCGCTCCACGGTGCAGGGCCAGTCGATCGCCGCCTCAATCAGGGCCCGGGTAGCGGCGCAGGCCGCCGCATCGTCGGCCACGGCGGGCCTCGGCCCGTCGCAGGCCACGAACAACCGGGTGGGTCGCAGCTGCTGCAGGGCCTCGAGCACTTGCCGGGTGGTGTCTGGCCGGCGGAAAGCCAGCAGCAGGACCGGGGTGGAGAAGGCCATGGCTGCACGGCTGCGAGTCAACCTAGAACGCTTCCAACACCGCAGGGTCCTCCTCACTGTGGAGCTCGCTTCCTCCGCTATCGAGCGGGCCGTGCTGGCCCGTCGCCAGGGCGCCATGGATCAGGCCGCCGCCGCCTATCTCGAAGCCCTGGCTCAGGATCCCTCCGATCCCCGACCGCTGCATGCCCTCTACCATCTGGCGCGCTCAGCGGCCGAGCGGGCGGTGCTGTTGCCCCAGCTGCGCGCCTGCCTGGCCCGCCGGCCTCCCCAGCCCCTCGGCCTCTTCCTCGAAGCCCACTGGCTCCACGACCTGGGGGAAGTCAACGAGGCCTGCGCGCTGGCTCGGCGGGCGGCTTGTCTGGGGTTGCCTGGCGATCGGCTCGCGGCGGCGGCCCAGACCAGCGCCGGCGCCGATGTGCTCATCCTCGGCGCTCCCAAGTGCGGCACCACCTCCCTCGCCGCCTACCTCGCTGCCCACGCCGATGTCTGGGTGCATCCACTCAAAGAACTCCACTTCTTTGACAACCACTGGAGCCGCGGCGAAGCCTGGTACCGGGTCCAGTTTCCGCCGCTCCGCCAGGAGGGCTCCTTGCTGCGACTTGAGGCCACTCCCAACTATCTGCAGCATCCCGAGGTCCCATCCCGCGTGGCCGGCCTGCTGCCGGCTGCCCGCTTGATCGTGGTGCTGCGCGAACCGCTGGATCGGGCCCTCAGCTGGCTGGGCCATATGCAGGCCTACTTCGGCCTGACGGGCACGGCCGAGGGCCACCTGCTGGCGGAGCAAGCGGCCCTCCAGGCGATGACGCCGCAGGCCCGTCAGGGGCTGGGCTGGCTGCACCCCAATGCCCTCACGGGCAGCCTTTACGCCGACCAGTTGCAGCGCTGGCGGGCCGCCTTTCCGGCCCATCAGCTTCTGGTGCTGCGCTTCGAGGATCTGGTAGCCGATCCGGAAACGGTGTTGCGCCGGGTGCTTCGCTTCCTCGAACTGGATGCTGCTGGCCTGCCCGCCGCCCAGGTATTTCCGGTCTACAACCGGAGGGTAGGGACCGATGTGGAGGTGGATCCCGCCCTCGCCCGCGAGCTGCGAAATGGTGTGCTCGCCGAGGCTATGGAGCTGTGGACGCGCCTCTGAAGGCTGGCGCTCTCCGCTTCTGCGCAAGCCTGGGAAGGGTGATTCGGTCTGATCAGCCAAGCCCGACACTCCAACAACCTGGTGATTCCCGCGCCCTGGGCGCTGCTCTAGCCTCCGATTCCGATCGAGTTGTGATGCTGGGTTCACAGGGTTCGTTGCCACCGGAGGAGTCGCTGTCGCTCTCCTTTGAGGACCTGCTGGCGCTGCCCCTGGCGGCCTCGGTGCAGCGGCCCCTGTTTGCGGCCCTGCTTCCCCTGCTCCAGCGCCGGGCCGGGCCGGGCCAGGCGCAGAACCTGGAGCGGCAGCTGCGCCACGAGATCCTGAAGGCAGACCTGCAACGCTGTCGCGAGGAGGCCCAGGCCGGTCACTGGTGTGAGGCCTTGGATCGGCTGGCGGCCCTGGGGCTGCCCTGCCGGCGTGGGGGCCTCCAGCCTGGCCTGCAAGCCCTCCAGCTGGAGCTGGTGGAACTGTTTTGGCAGAGTCTTGTGCAGTTGGATACTCTTACGCCGGAGACATTGCCGATGGAGATTGAGAGCCATTGGGCTGTCCAGGCGGTGCTCACCGACCTGCAGAGTTTTGGCCTGGAAAGACCCACCTGGCTCCATGAAGTTGATTGGCACCTCACAGTGCGGGGACTGGCTCTGCACCTGGGCCTTGATCAGGACGCCCAGGGAGTGGCCGCCTGGCGGCTGGACCAGCGACTCCTGGGGCTGATGATCCGTCTATGTGATCACAATCACCCCGCTCCCCCGTGGGTGCAGGTTCACGCTGAATGTCGACTGCGTCGTTGCATCGCACGCCTTGTGGCTGCCGGTTCCCCCTTGGAGTCGAGTCTGTTGCTGCTTCTGGATCGCTGGGTTCAAGTGTTGCGGCAGCTGCGCGCGACTGACTCGAACAGCCCTGTCAAGGAAGAGCTGATGTCCCTTGCCATTCTTCGCCATTGGCAAGTTATTGCCAGATCCCAGATTGCAAGCCAGGAGACAAGCCTTGGCCATGAATGAGTCTGATCCAACGCAGCTTGTAAGGCAAGCTTCCTTGCTCCTGCAACGCCTGGATCAGCTGCAGGGGAAGATCGAGCCTCTCGATCAGGAGCAGATTCGCACTCTCGGTGTGGGCTGTCATGAACAGATGCTCGAGTGCGCTGAGCAGGACCCCGTAACAGCTATCAGCTTGGCCCTCGCCGGCGAGCGCCTATTCCGCCAACTCCAGCAGAGCGCCCCAGAGCAGCCCGACTGGGTTGAGATCTTCGATGAACAGTTCTGTCGGTACGGGGCCCTCTGGATCCATAGGCAGATCAGGGGAGATGGCAGCCTCAATGGGCAGATCCAGCAATATTCTCGCCTGGTGCTGCGCTTGCTTGAGCGCCTTGAACTCTTCTATCCCGATCTACCCCCCTGGATCCCGATGATGCGGCAGGAGATGCAGGAACTAGCCCAGCCGGCTCTCCAGCTTCCCCGCCTGGCCTTGGTGGGCAATTGCCAGATGCATCCCATCTACCTCGCGCTGCGTCAGGTCCTGCCCGAACTGGAAATCTATTTCTGCCCATCCGTGCATTTGGCCACCGCGTCTGACGTGGCCGAACTCCATGCCGTGCTGCCCGAGACCGACTTCCTCGTGATGCACAGGATTCAGCCGGGCTACCGCGACGGCATCGGCCTTGATGGTGTCACGCTGCAGCAGCTGCTGCGTCCCCAGGCCCGCAGGCTCGTGCTGCCCAACCTTCATTACGAGGGGCATCACCCCTGGATCGGCTATGTCCATGATCCCGAAGGGCGCCTGGCCCAGCTGGAGGCGTCTTCGCCGCTGGGCCCCTACCACGACTTTCTGGCCATGGCAGCGGCCCGCCGGGGCCTCTCGGCCCAGGATCTGCTGACGCGGAACCTTCCCGAGGAATGCGCCGGCCAGATCCGCGAGCACCATCAGAACTCCCTCGAGCAACTTCGGCAACGGGAGGTCGATTGTGCAGTGGAGATTTCGTCGTGGATCGACGACCACCATCGCCAACTCCCAATCGTTCACACGATCAACCACCCCACTCATGCGGCCCTCTGGGAGCTGCTGCTGCGGGTCCTGGCGTCCCTGAGCCTCAAAGCCGAGATGGATCCCACGTCCGTGAAGGTGGAGGAACACCTAGGCGAGTTGTCGATCCCGATTCTTCCTTGGGTCCGAAAAGCCCTTGGGTTGGAGGCTTGGGCGGAAACATGGGGACACCGCCACCATGACCAACCCTTCGGCATTAGCGCCCAACTCGAGTCCTCAATCGCCTTTTACCGGGAGCACCCCTGGATCGCTGCACTCAATCAGCACATGGAGAAAGCGCATTTTGCCGAATCGGTGCTTGATCAGCTGCTCAGTCATCCAGTGGGAGCACCCTTTCGTTCACCGAGCGTTGCGGCTCTGATCAACTACTTCGATGATATCGACATGCTGCGCTGGCAGGTGCGTGGTGGTTTCCTTGGCAACTACGACCGCATCTACATCTGGGACGGCCCCTACGACTACCTCGCCTCCATTCCCTTCTTTCTCCAGCAACCACGGCGGCTGGACGAAACCGAGCTGGGCCGTGAACTGCTGGCAGATCCGCGGGTGGTGTACCACTACCAGGAATGGAAGGGTGAAGCGGAAAAACGCATCGCCGCTTACGAGGCCATCAAAGAAGATATCGTGGTCCTCCACGACACCGATGAATTCTCAATCGCAGAGGCCGATCAATACGAAAGATTCTGGACTTCCGAGTATGCAGTGGCCTCCAATTGCGTGCAAAATCTTTATATCAGTGGCCTCTATTGCACCTATGACCCAGAGGAGGCGCCCGCCCTTGACAGCCTTCCTCATAAAAACATAGCATTTAAGCGTAGGCAGATGTCTGCCAGTGATCATCTCAACTATCTTTGGCTGGTAGGAGTTGAGCAGGAACCGGTCGCCCCAAGTCGGATTGATCCGCGCCACCTTGCTTATACCTATCACTTAACCGCCTGCCGCTCACCCCTTGGCCAGGAAGCCAAGATGAGTTTCTACACGGCCCTTTACTTCTCTGACAAGCCACTCTCTTGGGTGATTGAGAAGCTGGTGGAGCTGATGCAAAAAGGCCTTCTGAGCGAGTCCCAGGCTCGACAAATCTTCCTCCTTGGTGATCCGGGCTATACGGGCATACCCAATCCGAACTTCGGTTTGATCGTTCATCACCGCATCGTTGATCCCAGCTTTCCCAATGACATTCTGGATGCCATGCTGGCGGAGCGGAAC
This sequence comes from Synechococcus sp. UW140, assembly GCA_945872185.1. Classification (GTDB taxonomy): domain Bacteria; phylum Cyanobacteriota; class Cyanobacteriia; order PCC-6307; family Cyanobiaceae; genus Cyanobium. Next base: position 7,984 of record CAMBZX010000020.1, read on the forward strand.
CGAGTGGGATTCGGCAACTACCTCCTGCTTCAGGGCTATCCGCTCTGCCTCTGGCTGGAGGCGACCGTCGGGGAGATTGTGATCAGCCTTGGGCTGTCAGCCCGGCTGACTGTGTGCACCTGGGATTGGATCAATGGCAGTCACGCCCAGGATCGTCCCACGCTTACGACTGAATCGGCTGTCAGCCGAATCCAGTTCTCTTCCCAAACCAGCGATCTGCACGGCCGTCTTCTCAAGTTGGTGGTGGAACCTGACCCGTCCTTACCACCCTTGCTTGCGGTCAAGATCTCTGGCCCTGAAGCCTGAGATTCCTCACGATATGGGCTATCAAGGCCCACCGCAACATCCAGTTGCCACGCAACTTCTGCTCAGATCTTCTTGGCCGTATCCATGGATGGCCATGGGATCCTGAGAGGGTGCGATGGCCTCCTTGGGGGCAACCTTTGAACCGAGGTTTCCACCCACTTCCCTTGAATTTGGACCTCAGAACCTGCTCAGCACTCGGCCAGGACATGTGCACTCCACCTGACTCTTCTCTCCCCTGACTGAGCAATCTGCCGCCGCATCGGTACCAGCCCCGAGCCGATCTCCCTGGTGGCTCCCTGTCCGTTCAGCACTCATACCGGCCCGTTGGAGTGCTCACACCCCGGCGGCAAAAGCCACAACGGCTGCCAGGGCGACTTTGCCATTCAGCTCCAGGAGGCCTAGATCCAGCGGTTCACCTTCGGGGCCACCCCCAGCGAAGACCGGCTGATCCAGCTTTGGCTGGGCCTTTCCCCCTGCACTGGAACAGGCTGCCCAGCCTTCCGCTGCGGGTGCTTCAGATCAAGGCCATCTGCGCCCATCCGTGGTGCACCTAGCCATGGGGCTCCCCGCCCACAGAAGTCTTGCCGGAGCTCCACAAAGCTCTATCTGCCGGCAAGCTGACGCAAGCTGATCGCGCCATCCTCTAGGCCAAGGTCTTGCACTTGATCGGCAAGCTCCAGGGTGGCCCTGGTCAGCAGCAGCCGGCGGATCGTGGTCTCGTCGGCGCCGTGTCGCTGTGCCTGCATCAGGGCCATGGCCACCTGCTGCATCTGCACAGAGCGCTGCAGGCCGGCGCCTTCGGCCTGCGCCAGCAGGGCGTCGGCATAGTGCAGCCAGGCTTCGGCACTGTCGAGTTGCTCCCTGTCCGGATACTCCGGATGCATATTCACCTCTCCCATCCCGGACCTGCTGCAAGTTGTTCTAACGCTAAGCAGGGCCTGAGCACTGCTCAACCTGACTGCCCGACACAAGTCTGAGAACCCTTGCGAAAGAACGGGTCTCAGGTACTGAGGTGGGCAGGGAGCCATGGGAGCTTGGGGCTGCAAAACCAATCCAATCTCCCGGGGCTGGAGGTCGCTCCTTGTCTCAGTTGGGCCCCTGGCGTGGACGGGAGCAGTCGGGTGATCAACACCCCGGTAAGCACCAGGACCAGCAGCAGGCCGATCAGGGACATCGTTGGGCTGGCAGATGGTCCCATGGTGGCGTTGGCCGTCGGGAGGCAGCAACAGGATCTGATCCAGAGGCCTGGAGATCAGATCCCAGGCAGGGATCAGGACCTGGACGTGGGACGGAGGCAGCGTTGGGCCAGCTCGTAGCCGAGGGTGGTGAGCAGCAGGCCGCCCACCAGGCTCACCAGCAGCACCGAGATCGCTGGCAGTGCCCTGCCGTACTGCAACGCCCGGGTGAGCTCCAGCATCCAGGAGGAGAAGGTGGTGAGGGAGCCACAAAAGCCGATGGCTCCCCAGAGAAATAAGCGAGCTCGGCGGGGCGGCTGGGCCAGCAGGGCACCGAACACCAGGCAGCCGATCAGGTTGGCAAGCAGATCGGCTTCAACCAGACCACGCAACCCGGGGAGGGCCTGATCGGTGACCATTTCCAGGCGCCAGCGCAACAGCGCCCCAGGAATGGCCCCCGCGGCCACCAGGCCCAGATCCCATGCCTCCCGCCACAACAGCTCCCGCTTCATGGCGCCCCCCCGAGGCTGAGGCCGAGCGCCATGGCCAGCAGGCCGCCGATAACGGAGCTGCCCACCAACAGCAGGGCTTCGGCTAGCTGGCGCTGACGCAGCACCGCGTGGAGTTCACCGATGAAACTGGAAAAGGTGCTGAAACTACCCAGGAACCCCGTACCCAGCAGCAGCAGCAAACGCCTGGAGCCCTCGCCACAGCTCGCCTCCAGGCTCACCAGCAACCCGAGCATGAAACAAGCCATCAGGTTGACCGTCAGGGTGCCCCAGTGGCGCCGGGGCAGCATCGGCTCGAAATGGTTCACCATGCGAAAGCGCAACCAGGCCCCCGGCACGGCGCCGAGGGCAACCAGATAGGCCGCTCCGCCCCCCTGCCCGTGGATCGTGGCTGCGGCGACCAGGGGACTCAAGGGTTGAAGCCGGTGTTATCAATGGCAAGCATCCTCACCCCTCGCCGGCCGCGTGGTGCTGTAGGGGTCCAGACGGCGCGCCGGCCGCCAGCAGCAGGCTGAGGGCGCTGGCCAGCAGCACCAACAGGTTCAGGGAGGCCGGCAAGGGCACCAGGCCGAGCAGCCGCTGCAGCCCGGGCAGGCCGAGCGTCAGCAGCCACAGACCCAGGCCGATGCCGGCCCCTGCGAGCGTGAGGGCGCTGCGCCGTTCGGCGTTCAACCACACCAGACCGCCACTGGTGAGCAACAGCAGCGCAAACACCATGCTGCGCTGGATCGCCACGGTGTCTGCGGGCGCCGCCAGGCCAGGGCGGATTGTCGCCCCGATCAGCAAGCCGGCGGCGACGAGCATCACCGCCGTGCCCTGGATCACGGCCCGGCGCCAGAGCCGGGGCCCGAACAGGGGGGCCTGCGGCGGCCGTGGCGGCAGCCGCATCAGCGCAGCATCGCCCGGCAGGGCTTCAAACACGAGCGTGCAGGCCGGATCGATCACCAGATGCAGCAGGGCGATATGCACCGGCAACAGCAGCAGGGGTTGGCCAGGAACCAGCAGGGGCAGGAGGCCGAGGGCGGCGATCGGCAGGTGGATCGCCAGGGTGTACCCCAGGGCGCGGTGCAGGTTGCTGTCGATGCGGCGGCCCAGGGCCAGGGCCGCCACCAGGGCGGCGAAGGTGTCATCGAGCAGCACCAGATCAGCCGCTTCGCGGGCCACCGCTGTACCGCGGCGGCCCATGGCCACACCGATGTCGGCAGCCTTGAGCGCCGGGGCGTCGTTAACGCCATCGCCGGTCATCGCCACCACCTCGCCGCGCTGCTGCAGGGCCCGCACCAGGGCCAGCTTCTGCTGCGGCATTACCCGGGCAAACACACTGATGCGCTCCGTCGCCGACGCCAACGCCGCCGCCGTCATCAGCTCCAGATCGTCGCCGCAGAGCACCGGGCCCGGTGGCAGGCCGGCACGATCGGCGATCGATCGGGCGGTGAGCGGTCCATCGCCGGTGATCATCACCACCCGCACGCCGGCGCCTTGGGCAGCACGGATCGCTTCGGGCACCTCCGGCCGCAGCGGGTCGGCCAGACCGATCAGGCCCAGCGGCGCAAACGGCACGTCATGCAGTCGCTCCGGTGGTCCCTGGGCGGCGAGGCTGCGATGACCCTCACCGAGGGCTTCGCCATCGAGGCCGCGGGCCACTGCCAGCACCCGCAGCCCCTGGCCGGCCAGCTGGTTGATGGCGCTCAGCAGCGCCTGCCGCTCCTGGCCATCCAGATGGCAGAGATCGACGATGGCCTCCGGGGCTCCCTTGGCCGCCAGGCACCAGCTGCCACCGCTGTCTTTCCAGAGGCGGGAGAACACCAGCAGATCGCTCTGCAGGGGGTATTCACGCTGCAGCGGCCAATCGGGATGCAGGTGTTCGCTGCCGCCCAGCTGCTCGCTCGCCAGCTGCTGGATCGCCCGCTCCATCGCGTCCACCGGATCACCACGGCTGGCCAGCACCGCCATTTCCAACAGCTCGTGCAGGGGTTCGCTGAGGGGCTCGCCGGCTTGCCAGGGGACCTGCTGCGGCCAGCTCAGCAGGCGCTGCACCGCCATGCGGTTTTCGGTGAGGGTGCCGGTTTTATCGACGGCGAGCACGGTGGCACTGCCGAGGCTTTCCACCGCCGCTGGCCAGCGGGCCAGAACGCCGATCCGGGCCAGTCGCAGGGACCCCAGCGCCAGGAACAGGCTCAGCACCACCGGGATTTCGTTGGGCAGCACCGCCAGGGCCAGGGCCAGGGCCGCCAGCAGCGCCCGCGGCCAATCACCGCTGAGGCTTCCCTGGATCAAGGCCAGGCCGGCACACAGGGCGAGGGCCAGGAGGGTGAGGCGGGCGGTGAGCCGGCGGGTGTGGCGCTGCAGCCGGGTGGGGGGTGGTTCCACCGTGGCCAGGCTGCGACCGATCCGGCCCAGTTCGCTCACTGCACCGATCGCCGTCACCTCGGCCCAACCGCGGCCGCTCGTCACCAGGGAGCCGGCCAGGATCCGCTCCCCGGCGGCCTCGCGGCGCACCGGCAGCGATTCGCCCGTGAGCAGCGATTCATCCAGCCACAGCCCCACGGACTGCTGCCGCTCGCTTTGACACAGCACGGCGTCGGCCGCCACCCGATCCCCCTCCTCCAGCCGCAGCAGATCGCCGAGCTGCAAGTCGTCGGCGCTCAGCTCCAGCTCCGTATCGCCACGTCGCACCCGGGCCCGCGGCGCCGACAGCCGGGCCAGTTCGGCCAGGGCGCGGTTGCTGCGCAGCTGCTGCAGGCCATCCAGCAGGCTGATGCCCACTACGAACACCAGCAGGATGGCGCCATCCACGGGTTCGCCGATCAGGCCGTAGATCAGGGCACAGGCCAGCAGCAGCAGGTTGGTGGGCTCCAGGACACCAAGACTGGGCAAGCGCTTATGGCCCATCTCAGGCGATCCGCCGCAGGGTCCAGCCGCCTTGGCCATCCAGCCGCAGCTCCCGCTGATGGAAGGTCCGCAGGCTGAGGCGATGGCCAACACTGATCCAAGTGCAGCCGCGGGCGACAAGATCTCTGCAGAGCTGGGCTTCACTGGCCAGATCGAGGGCGCTCGGGGCCTCATCAAGCAGCGCCAGAGTCGGCCGATGCAGCAGCAATCGGGCAAAGCCCAGGCGCTGCTGTTCGCCGCCCGAGCACACCCGCGACCAGTCGCTGTTTTCGCCCAGATCGGGATGGCGCGGGCCCAGGCTATTCAGCGTCATCGACGAGGTCTGTGACAGCAGCACCAGCATCGCCGTCCCCAGGGTGACGCCGGCGGCCATGAGCAACAGCAAGCCATCGCGGAGGGCGGCGAACTCACCGATAAAGCGGCTCAGGGAGGGGGTCATCGGGGGGGTGGGCTGGCGGGCTCGGGCTCCCCGCGCAGCCAGGCCGGACAGGCCTCGGCCAGCAAGCTGCGCTGCACTTCATCGGCGCGGCGGGCCAGGGAGGCCCCGCTGGGGGTGTAAAAGGTGAAGCCGAGGCGATTGCGATAGCGCAGTGGCTGACTGTCCTTCAGCACCTGTTCCGACTGCTGCCGGCAGTGGATCAACGCTTCGTAGTCCGTGGCGGGCTCGCCGCCGCCAGCCGCCGGTGGCCGTTCATTGGCATTCGCTCGATCTGCTTGGCGGGTGAGTTGGCCGCAGATCCGCTCGCGCACCTGACGCACCAGGATCAGCTCAGCGCCCATAGCCTCGCTGGCCAGGGCCTCCCGTTGTTCGCGCAGGGCTCGGCAGCGGCTCACCTCCAGGGCCAGCGCCGGGGAAGCCAGCACCACTGCCAGGACGGCGGCAAGGGAGACAACGCTGGGGCCCAGGATCGAGGGACGGCCCTGAGTGGTGTTGGAACGGTCGGGGCGTGGCCGAGCGATGGTTGGGAGCTGGCGGCTGGCCCACGAAGGAGCCGGGCTGACAGGTTAGGCCGGTCAATCTGCGTAGATTGCGAGCTGATTCGGATGACGCTGTGCCCAGGGCCGCCGCCCTTCCCGCCGCCGAACGCCGGAACCTGGCAGTGCAGGCCTTGCTCGAGCTCGCGGCTGAAACCGCGCCTGATCAGATCAGCACGGCGGCCATTTCCCCAGCCGCGATGCGCTCTGGGCCGAATCGGTGCGCTGGGCCACGGATGAGCTGAATCAACGCTTCACGTCGCTCGCCGCCCAGAGCGGGGTCGATCCGCTGCACGAGGTGGAGCAACTGCTGCTGATGCTGCACGGGGACGAGGAGGCCAAGGCCTTCATGGCCCGCTTCCGCCAGCGACTCAGCGTGCTGCTGGCGTTGGCCGTGTCGCAGGGGATGCTGCGCTCGCCGCTGCCGGAGGCGGCCCTGGCCAATCTGTTGCTGGCCTGCTGCGAGGGGTTGATGCTGCAAGCCCTGGTTCACGGCACGCTCGCGGAGCTGACGACGCGCACCCGCGAAGCCCTGCCGTTGCTGCTGCCAAGAGTGGTCTGTTGAACCCGGTGCGCACCTGAACCTGGCTGGAGCTTGACCATCGCTGGGCTTGTCCATGGCCGGAGCTTGACCGTGGCCGGAGTTTGAACCTGGCCGGAGTTTGATGCGGACCGGAGTTTGAAGGTGGCCGAGCTGAAGCCAAGCGCGGCTTCAATGACCAGGGGTGGAGCTGGCCGGCTCCGGCCGGCCCAGCAGCAGCACCAGGGGAATCGCCAGCAGGAACACCAGCGCCACGAGACGGAAGACATCGCCGAAGGCCAGCAGCGCCGCCTGCAGATCCACCTGGCGGCTGAGGATCTCCAGGGCCTGCTGATCCCCCTGGCCACTCATCATGCCCCGGATCGCCAAGAATTCCCGCAACCGCTGCAGGTGCTGGATCACCATTGGGTTGGTGCTGCCCAGATGCTCCAGCAGCTGGGCCCGATGCACGGCCTGCTGATGCTCGAGCACCACGGTGAGTACGGCGATGCCGAAGGTGCCCCCGAGCTGGCGCGTGAGGTTGTAAAAGCCGCTGCCGGAACCGACGTCCTGTTTGGGCAGGGGACCGAGGGTGGCCAGGCTCAGCGGCAGAAACATCATCACGGTGGTGGAACCCCGCAGGATCAGGGGCCAGAACAGGCTGCGCTCGCCCGTGTCCGGTCCGATCGCAGCCAGGCTGGTCATGGTGAGCACCATCAGCAGGGCCCCCGCGGCGATCAACAGGCGGGGATCGAAGCGGTTGATCACCTTGCCCAGCAAGGCCATCGTCACCGCCGAGGCCAGCGCCCCCGGCAACATCAGCAGGCCGGTCTGGGTGGGGGTGTAGCCCAGCACCGACTGGGCAAAGATCGGCACCACGAACATCGTGCCGTACAGCCCAATCCCGAGCACGAAGGAGAAGACGCTGCCGGCAGCCAGAGAGCGATGCCGCAACACCCGCAGATCCACCGCCGGATTGAGGCTGCGCAGTTCCCACCACACGAACAGCGGCAGGCTGAGTGCCGCCAGCAGGGCCAGCTGGCGGATGCCCTGGTTCTCAAACCAGTCGTACTGATGCCCCTGCTCCAGCACCAGCTGCAGGCTGCCCAGGCTGAGCGCCATCAGCGCAATGCCGGACCAGTCGATGCGGCCGCCGTAACGGCCGGAGGGCTCGCGGCCCTGATCCTGCTCCATGAAGGCCAGCGCCATCACCACGGTGAGCACGCCGAAGGGCACATTGATGAAGAAAATCCAGCGCCAGCCGAGCAGATCGGTGAGCAGGCCGCCCAGGGTGGGCCCGAGGGCCGGGCCGGTCAGCACAACGATGCCGAACACGGCCTGGCCAATGCCCTGCAACGCTTTGGGCACGGTGCGGAAGATGATCGCCTGGGCCTTGGGCAGCAGGCCGCCGCCCAGGAGCCCCTGCAGGATGCGGGCCAGCACCAGCACGGTGAGATTCGGCGCCAGCCCGCAGAGCACCGAGGCACCGGTGAAGCCCAGCAGGCAGAAGACGAAGTAATTGCGTTGGCCGAACAGCTCGCCGAGCCATTCACTCAACGGGATCATGATCACGCTGGCCATGGCATAGCCGGTGACCACCCAGCCCACCTCGGCCAGGGTGGCGCCGAGATTGGCCTGGATCTGAATCAGCGCCACATTGGTGATGCTGACGTCGATGATCTCCAGCAGGGCGCCAATCGAAGCCGTGAGGATGATCAACCACTGACGCAGGGTGAGCTGGCTGGGGGGCTCAGTCCCTGTCCCGTTCAGCGCTCCCTCCTGCAGCGCAACCGCGCTCATCGGCGCTGCACGCGCACATTGGCGGAAAGGCCTGGCACCAGCTTGGCTTTGATCGCCGGATCGATGCGGGGATCGAGGGCGATGCGGACGGTGACCCGCTGCACCACCTTGGTGAAGTTGCCGGTGGCGTTTTCCGGTGGCAGCAGGGCAAAGCGGGCCCCAGAAGCCGGGGCGATGCTGAGCACCCTGCCCGGAAGCAGCTGTCCCGGGAAAGCATCAAGGCGCACCTCGGCACTCTGACCGGGATAGAGGGCCTGGAGCTGGGTTTCCTTGAAGTTGGCCTCCACCCAGGGGGTGCTGCTCACCAGGGTCATCAGCGGTTCACCCGGTTGCACCTGCCGGCCTGGCTCAGCCGTGCGGGCCCCGATCCGCCCGGGCCCTGGTGCCCGGATCTGGTCGTAGGAGAGCTCGAGGCGAGCGCGGGCCAGGGCGGCGGCGGCCTGCTGCACCTTGGCGGCCGCCGCCGCCGCTTTCTGCACGTCAACCCCCACCTGGCTGAGGCTGGCCTGGGCGCTCTGGCGGCTGGCGCGGCTGCTGGTGAAATCCCCCTGGGCCTTGAGGAAGGTGGCGCGGGCCTGTTCGAGGTCCTGCTGGGACACGCCCCCCTGTTTCACCAGAAACTCCAGACGGCGTAGATCGGCGGCGGCCCTGGTGAGCTCACCACTGGCGCTCTGCTGGGCCGCCAGGGCTTCGTTGCCGGCGGCAGCGGCGCGACTGGCGGTGGAGCCGGCCTGGGAACGCATCGCCTCGGCCTCCCGTTCGGCTACCACCAGATCGGCCTGGGCCTGCAGCAGCCGCGCCCGGGCATCGCGCGGGTCGAGGCTCACCAGCAGATCGCCCCGTTGCACCTGCTGGTTGTCCTGCACCGGCACGCGGGTGATGGTGCCGGCAACGCGACTGGCGATCTCGGTGAGGTCGGCCTGCAGCTGGGCATTGTCTGTTTCTTCGAGGCCCCAGTGACTGACGATCCAGGCGCCGACGCCTCCGGCCGCAATTAGGGCCAACAAGGCCAGCAGCAGCTGGCGGCCCTGGGGACGGCCACCAGCACGCTGCGGATTCGTCATGAGGGCTCTGGCTGGGCTGGTGTCGCCTGGCGCAGCAGGCACCCCGCCCACCCCGGGCCGGCAGAGTCGCCCATCAGGAGGGCTTGGCCAGGGGCAGCAGACATTTATCGGAATCACAGCCGGCCGGGCCGGCTTCCATCAGTTCACCCTGGTCGTAGAGGCGCAGGGCCTCAAAGAAGTCCGGGGTGCAGCGGCGCGCCACCACCTCGGCAGACAAGCGCAGATAGGTGGCTTCACTGATGGGTTCGAACGGCAGCCTGGGGAAGGTGGCATTGGCATCAAAGCGGGCCAGCAAGGCGGCGGAGATGTAGCCCTGGCCGTTATCGATGGCGCGATGGATGGCATCGGCCAATGCCTCGATTTCATGTTCGCGGAATTCCACCGTGGCTGAGGTGTTGTGAGCCGTGTAGTGCTGCTGCACCTGCATATAGAAATCGAATTGGGCCAGGGCGGAGAAGTTGTTGATTTCCACCTGGTCGGCTCCGGGAATGTTGGCCCAACTCACTTCGGTGGGAATCTCCACCAGCCACTCGGTGCAGCGCGGATCGAAGGGGTCATCGAGCAGGCGGCCCTGCTCATCTTTATCCGACTGGCTTGGCACGATCGTGTAGCCGTAGTCCATGCAGGCCAACGCCACCGGATCGTTCTTGCGGAAGGTGATGCGGCGGATGAAGCGCTGGGCCTTGGGGGGATGCCAGCCAGGGCTGGCGCCGGTGAGCAGGCTCTTGGTGCCGGCCGGTTGCACGGTGGTGCAGCGATTGGGGCGACGGATGCCATGGCGATCGCAGTATTCGCCCACCGCCTGGTTCACGATCTCCTTCCAGCGGCTGAGGTAGCGGGCTTCTTCGGCCCGGAAGGCCCGGCCTTCTTCACTGTCGGGACGGCCGGCCTCCCACCACTGCAGCCATGGCGTACCGAAGGCATGCACGAAAAAGTCGAATAGTCCGGTGAAGCTCACGCCCACGATCGGATCCCAGGCGCGGCTCTGGCGATAGCGCTCCACTTCAAAACGATGGTTGAGCAGGCAAGCCACGGCGATGGCTGCGGCGGTGAAGGCTTCGTCCTGGGCGCGGTAGTCGTGGGGATCGATCTGATTGAGATGGATCTCGGCCAGATTGCAGTGAAAATCAGCACCGAGGATTTCGCCGCAGGGATTGAGGCCATAGCGGCCGAGGCGATGCTCCAGCTCGGCGGCTTCGATGCCGGGATGGTGCAATTGCAACCAGCGGCCGGCTTCCTCCTTGCCCTGGTCGCAGTAGATGCCGATGAACTCCTCGCGCAGCTCCGGGGTGGGCAGCAGGTCGGCGTTGGAGCGGGCGATCGCCTCAGGGGCGAACTGGATCGCCCCTTCGCCGGACTGGAACTGTTTGTTCACAGCCTCCAGCACCACCTCGCGGCTGGGCCTGGTGTGGAACACCCGGGTGTGGTTGGCCATGCGCAGGGCATCGCGCTCCGGATCAATGCGCCAGTTGCCTTCGCCGTCCTGCTGCCAGAGATTGTCCTTGGCCTTGGAGGCGGCGACATCGTCGGCGGCGAATTGGCGCATGCCGGCACTACGGCGAATGTTGCCGGCCACGATCGTGACGGCGGCCTCGTCAATCAACAGACAGCATTCAACCGAGCTGAGCTGGCGGCCGCGGGCCTGGTTGAGCAGCTGGGCCACCCGCCCGTAGAGATCCTTGAGCTTCACCGGATTGGCCATGCCGCCGAATCCCTTGAGGCCTTCGCCCACGGGGCGCACATCGGCCAGGTCCACCTGAATCTGGATTGGAGCGCTGAAGCTGGGATCGCTGCAGAGCTGCAGCAGCAGCCGGTAGCTCTCCACCCAGCCGCCGCGGGTGTCGCCCACCTTGATCCGCACGCGGTGGTCGTCGATGCTGTGGCTGGTGGTCTCCTGGCGTTGATCCGCCGGGGTGATGCCGATGTCGCTGATCACCTCCACCACCAGCTGGTTGCGGATCACCGGCAACCGTTCAATCAGGTGGGGTTCGATGACGGCGCCGGTGCCGCAGCCCATCATCGCCAGGTCCATCATCAAGGCGAAGGCTTCCCAATCCACCAGATTGGTGGAGGTGCAGTTGTACGCCCCAGAGAAGTTTTCAGGCCGCTCGATCCAGTCGGTGCCACCGATCCACAGCCAGCGACCGGAGGGCAGGGCCTTCTGTTGCTGCTGCATGCGCCGCAGCAGGCTCACCTCGTCGTCGCTGAGGTGACCCAGCTGGCGCAGACCTTCGAGATTACGTTCAGCCACCTGATGCCAGCTTTCCCGTCCGGTGGCGGTTTTGCGGCTGTAGGTGCGATAGAAGACCGGATTGGCGGCGGGCGCAGTGGCCGGGAAACTGTCGGGGGCGGCTTCTGTGCCGCTGGCCGCTAGGGCGCCGTCGACTACTGCACCGGGGCCAGCCGCCGCTTTCAGGTCGGCATCCATCGCCGGGTCAAGGGGGCCCGACCCGCTCTCAGTGGCCTGGGGACGTTGGGCGGAAAGGGTCACGGTTAACAGCCTCACGATGGGATGACCCTACCCACCACCAGGGGTGGTGTCGAGTGTTCGTGCCGACACCACGGATGTGGAGCAGCAGCCGTCCAGGCGTGCAACCGTCGGCGCCGTCAGTCCGCAAGACCCGGTTCGCCCGCCAGTGTCGACTCGAGCGGCACCTGCCGCACGTTGTTGGTGAGGGCGAACAGCACGTACTGGGCCATCAGCGCGATCAGATCCACCACCATCTGTGGCTGCAGCTGCCGGCCGTGCTGGGCCCAGGTGGCTGCCGATACCGTGCGCCGTTCCACCATCTCGTCGGTGAGCACCAGCAGGGCCCGCTCCTGGGGCGTGAAGCTGCCGTAGGTGCCGTTGCGGAGGGCCGCCAGTTCAGTGGCGTCGATGCCGAACTCGCGCGCCACCGGCACGTGGTGCTTCCAGACGTAGTCGCTGGCATAGAGGCAGCCCATGCGCAGGATCACCAGCTCCTGCTCGCGCACCGACAGGGCCATGGCCGACTTGGCGCTCACCCACCACTCCAGGAAGGGCTCCAGCAGATCCGGGCTGTACAGCAGTTGTCCGAGCACGTGGTGCGGAAAGCCCGATCCCTTGAGTCCATCCCCGGGGATGCGTTCCAGGGTGCTCAGCATCGCTGCGCTCAGCGCGCTGCTGGCGAGCGGCGTCAGCCGCGGCGACGCTTCATTCGGATGGAGCGGCGGAGCGCCCTGGGGCAGGGGCGAAGGCGTTGGGGCGGTCATGGCGATACCGGAGCCACAAGGGGGGAGAGCAGCGGTGGCAAACGCTGCGGCCATCCAGCGGCGGCAGCGTTGAAACCGCGGCGTGAGCGTAGGCGGCAGCAGCGGCGCGGCCTCGGCCCCAGGCGTTGGGCGTAGGCCCCAGGCGTAGAGCCTGGGCGAGGCTGGTGAGCACGGCAGCTGGAGCAGCGGCGATGGAACGGATCTGCGAACCGGAGCTGATGGACGATCCCGAGCAGGCCCGCGTTTACTCCGAGGCCGATTTTGCCGCCAGCGACGCCGCTCTGGTGGAACGGATCGTCGCTCTGGCGGCACCTGGGGGCCTGGGATCGAAGCTGGTGGATCTCGGTTGCGGCCCCGGCAATCTCAGCTTCCGGCTGGCGGAGCGCTACCCGGCCACCGAGCTGGTGGGCCTGGATGGTTCCAGCGCGATGCTCGCTCTGGCCGAACAGCGACGCCAGACTGAAGCCGAGCGCTGGCCCCACCTCAGCTTTCGCTGCCTGACCCTGCCTCTGACCAGCGGCGATCTGGGCGAGATGGCTGGCCGCTGCACGGCAATCGTCAGCAACAGCTTGTTGCATCACCTGCACGATCCGGCTGTGCTGTGGCAGACGCTGCGCTTGCTGGCCGCCCCCGGCGCCCTGGTGCACATCCACGATCTGCGTCGGCCACAGCATCCCGCGGCCCTGGACGCGCTGGTGCAACGCCACGCCAGCGGTTGTGATCCCCTGCTGCGCCGCGACTACGCCGCCTCGCTGCGGGCCGCCTTCCGCGTTGAGGAGGTGCAGGCCCAATTGGCCCAGGCCGGCCTGGGCAGCCTGCGGGTGGAAGCCCGTGAGGATCGCTATCTGGAGGTGCGCGGGCGGCTGGCCTGAGGCCCCGGCCCACCTGTCAGGCTGGCTCGATGACCAGTGCTTTGACCCCCGGCAGCTCCGGCCCCAACGCCGTGCAGGCCCCTGATCCCAGTGCCGAACTGGCGCACCTCGCCCTGGTGGCGGCGGTGGCACGCCGCCGCAACTTCGCGATCATTTCGCACCCGGACGCCGGCAAGACCACCCTCACCGAGAAACTGCTGCTCTACGGCGGGGCCATCCAGCAGGCGGGGGCGGTGAAGGCCAAGGGCGAACAGCGCAAGGTGACCTCCGACTGGATGGAGCTGGAGAAGCAGCGCGGCATCTCGATCACCTCCACCGTGTTGCAGTTCGACTACGCCGGCAGCACGATCAATCTGCTCGATACACCCGGCCACCAGGACTTTTCCGAGGACACCTATCGCACCCTGGCCGCTGCCGACAACGCGGTGATGCTGGAGGACGCCGCCAAGGGCCTGGAACCGCAGACGCGCAAGTTGTTCGAGGTCTGCCGGATGCGCAAGATCCCGATCTTCACCTTCATCAACAAGATGGACCGGCCGGGCCGCGAACCGCTGGAACTGCTCGACGAAATCGAACAGGAACTGGGCCTGGCATGCTGGCCGGTGAACTGGCCGATCGGCAGCGGCGATCGCTTCCGCGGCGTGATCGATCGCCGCAGCCGCGAGGTGATTCTGTTTCAGCGGGCCGAGCGGGGACGCCAGAGCCAGGAGCGGATCCTTTCGGTGGCGGAAGCCGCGCGCAGTGAGCTGGTGGAACCGGAGCTGCTGGCGACCGCCCTGGAGGAACTGGAGCTGCTCGATGGCGCCGGTGCCGACCTCGACCTGGAGCTGGTGCATGCCGGTGAACTCAGTCCGGTGTTCTTCGGTTCGGCCATGACCAACTTCGGCGTGCGCCCCTTCCTCGATGCCTTTCTGGAGTTGGCCCAGAAACCGACGGCCCGCCTCAGCCAGGAGGGTGTGGTGGATCCGCTGCGACCGGAGTTCAGCGGTTTCGTGTTCAAACTCCAGGCGAACATGGATCCGCGTCATCGCGATCGGGTGGCCTTCGTGCGGGTGTGCTCCGGCAAGTTCGAGAAGGACATGACCGTGCGCCATGCCCGCAGCGGCCGCAGCATTCGCCTCTCGCGGCCGCAGAAGCTGTTCGGCCAGGAGCGGGAGGTGGTGGACGATGCCTACCCGGGCGATGTGATCGGCCTCAACAATCCCGGCATGTTTGCCATCGGCGACACGCTCTATACCGGCAGCCGGGTGGAATTCGAGGGAATCCCCTGCTTCAGCCCGGAGCTCTTCGCCTGGCTGCGCAATCCCAACCCCTCGGCCTTCAAGAGTTTTCGCAAAGGAGTGAATGAGCTGCGCGAGGAGGGGGCGGTGCAGGTGCTGTATGACACCGATGCCAGCAAGCGCGATCCGATCCTGGCGGCCGTGGGCCAGCTGCAGCTGGAGGTGGTGCAATACCGGCTTGAGCACGAATACGGTGTCAAAACCCGGATTGAACCGATGGAGTTCAGTGTGGCTCGCTGGGTCTGCGGCGGCTGGCCGGCCCTGGAGCAGGTGGGCCGCATCTTCAACTGCAAGACGGTGCGCGATCCCTGGGACCGGCCGGTGCTGCTGTTCCGCAACGACTGGAACCTGAACCAGCTGAGCGAGGACCATCCGGCCCTGGAGCTCAGTGCCGTGGCCCCGGTGGTCAGCGGTGTGGAGCCGATTGCCCTTTGAGTCAAGGGGCGCTTGGGCTGGGCTGGGCCTCCGGATTCAGCAGGGCTCCTGACGGTGATCACGGCCGTGGCCGGGTCACGGAAGCGGCTGGGCCGGGCCAGAATGCACGCAACATTTCGTCACGCTGCTACCCATGGTGCCCGTGATGTCGGCCCTGACGACCCCGATCAATCTCAGTTCGGCGCCCCTGTGGCTGGTGCGTCCGCGCAGTGATGGCGGCAGTGATTACGTGAGCTTCATGCCGGCCTTGGCGGCGGCCGCCGGTTCCCTGGTGGAGATTCGGCTCGGCAGCCATCTGCCGCCCCAGATGCCACTGCTCAAGCGCCGCCTGAAACTGGCGCCGGCGGAAGCCGAGGCTTGCCGGCGCCGGTTGCAGCAGGAAGACGGATATCGCCGCAGTGAACCCCTCTTTTAAGTCAGCCTCGGTACGCTCTAGGGCATGAATCACGGCAACGATCCAGCTTCCGATCCCTCCAGGCCCTCTGAGCCCACTGCCGGCACGCCCTACGAGCGTCTCGGCGTCGAGCCGGATGCCTCTTTCGATCTCATCCAGGCGCGGCGGGATTCCCTGTTGGCCGAGGTGCCGGATGACCCGATGGCCCGCTCGCGCATCGATGCGGCCTACGACGCCATCCTTATGGACCGGCTCAAGGAGCGCCAGCAGGGCCGGGTGAGCACGGCCGCACGCAGTGCTTCCCAACGCGAACAGGTGTCGCCGCCACCCAGTCGCCCGGCGCTTAGCGCCCTGCCGCGGCTGCCTCAGATTCAGGCTCCCGGCCTGGGCCGCACCAAGCTGGCCTTGCCTTCGCTGGCGCTGGCCAGTGGCCGCGACTTCTGGTTGCCCCTGGGGGTGACCGGGGCCTTGCTGGTTCTGCTGTTCACGGTGCCGGCGGCGCCGGCCGAGCTGCTGCTGGCCCTGGCCACCCTGGTGACCGTCTACAGCCTGCAGCGCCGCAACGGCCGCTTTCTGCCAGCCGTCGGCTGGAGCCTGGCGCTGTTGAGCGTCGGTCTGGTGCTGGGGGGCTTGCTGCTGGCAGCGATCAATCCCGCCTTGCCCCTGGGGTTGCCGATCGGGCCGATTCAGGTGCAGAGCTTGCCGGCGCTGCTGCTGCTCTTGCTCGGCAGCCTGCTGATCGCCTAAGCCGGCTAGGCCGGCTCCAGCTCGCGGATGAGCTCCAGCAGTTCATCAGCCTCCACCTGATACACCATGCTGCAGAAGTGGCAGGTCACTTCTGCCTGGCCGTCTTCGCGCAGCATGGCGCCGAGCTCATCGCGCCCCAGCAACTTCAAGGCGCCGACGCTGCGGCTGCGGCTGCAGGGACAGTGGTACCGCACCGGGGTGATCCGATCCCCGGCCTCCAGGGGCTGGGGATCGAGGTCGGGGAAGATCTCCTCCAGCAGGGTCTGCAGATCATCGGCATGGGCAGCCAGGTGCTGGCTGAAGCCGCTGATCTCGCGGCAACGCTCCTCCAGCAGGGCCACCAGCGCCGGTTCATGCGCGGCCTTGGGCAGCACCTGCACCAGCACACCGCCGCTGCAGCGCACCCCCCGGCTATCGATCTGCTCACCCACGAACAGCGCCGACGGGGTTTGCTCGGAGTGCAGCAGGTAGGAGGCCACATCCTCGCCGATGCCGCCGCTCACCAGTTCCACCGTGCTGCTGAACGGTTCCCCTTGGCCGATGTCGCGCACCATATGCAAATAGCCGATGCCGGTGGCCCGCTGCAGATCGAACTGGGCGCTGCCGGCGGCACCGTTCACCAGCGGCAGTTCCAGACCCGGGTTGCCCACGTGGCCGCGCACGCTGCCGTCGCGACCGGCATCCACCATCAAGCCCCGCAGGGGTCCATCGGACTGGATGCGCAGATTGACGCGGCCGTGGGCCACCTTCATCGAGCTGGCCAGCAACAGCGCCGCACCCATCGCCCGCCCCAGCAGGGTGGTGGTGAGGAACGACAGCCCGTGGCGTCGCCGGGCCTCCTCGGAGGTGGCCGTGGTGGTGACCGCCACCAGGCGGATCCCGCCTCCGGCAGCCGTGGCCCGCAGCAACTGATCGGCCATCACCCCATCGCATCTGGCGGCATCGTAAGGAGACGCCCCTGCTCCAGGCGCCAGGCCTTCTGCACCACGCCGCGAAACAGTTCCGGTTCATGGGTAACGATCAACAGCGCGCGCTCCCGCCCCAGCTCCTGCAGCAACGCCAACACCTCATCGCGCACGCTCCAATCGAGGCCGGCGGTGGGTTCATCCAGCAGCAGCACCTTCGGATCGCGCAACAACTGCACCGCCAGGGAGAGCCGGCGCTGCTGGCCGCCGCTGAGCCGCTCCGGCGCCTGCTGCAGGGAGATGGCGCCCAGCCCCACCTGCTCCAGCACCCGACTGGCCCGCTGCGAATCAAAGCGCCGCTGGCCGAGCCGCAGTTCCTGACCCACGCTCAGCCCGAGGAAATGGCGTTCCGGGAACTGGAACACCAGGCCACAGAGCCAGCGCCGCTGGCGGGCCGTGAGCGGTTCACCAGCCCAGAACATCTGGCCGCGATCCGGTTCGGCCAGGCCACTGATCAACTCCAGCAGGGTGGTTTTGCCACTGCCACTGCGGCCTGCCACCAGGGCGGCCTCACCAGTGCAGAGCTGCAACGACACCGCCGCCAACACCGGCGAGGCGGCCGTGGCGGGGTGATACGAGAGGTCTTGCAACTCGAGCATGGCCCCAGCATGAAGGCCGGCGGCCATCCTGGGGGCGCCGGAGGTGCGGTCTCCGTGATTGCATGAGGGGGTTGTGCCATCCCAGCGAGCGTGAATGCCATGGAGGTTCGCTTTCGCGAAGTCGATCCGTTCAACTGCTGGATCTGGATGCGCTTCCTGGATATGCCGGGCTCCACCGAGCGCAGCTATGTGGAAACCGCGTTCGACAGCTGGTTCTTCCTTGGCAAGCTGGGGGGCTTCAATGCCGAGAATCTCCAGGCCCACGAGGCCGGTGCCGAGCTCAGCTGGCTGGTGTGGGATGAAGACCAGGGCGACCATGCCCTGCCGGCCCTGATGCACAACATGGGTCCGATGGAATACCAGGACAACTGGGCTCGCTGCTGGCTGGATCTGGGCACCAGCGATGCCTTCGCCCTTGATGTGTTGATCAACACTCTGGGCCGGCTCAATCAGGACGTGCTGCTGATCGAAGAGCTGGTGATCGGCGGGCTCAACGAGGACTGGCCGATCGAGGAGGAGCCGGAAAGCCCCTTCTCCGATTCCGAAGCCTGATCTTTGCCATGGCCAAGGAGCTGCGCCGGCTGCTGATCAGTCCCGAGCGGTTAGGGGCTGCAGCAGCTGGGCAGCCTCCACGGCTGGTGATCACCGAGCCCGAGGCCCACTACCTGCGCCGAGTGCTGCGGCTGGGCCCTGGTGATCCGGTGGCGGTGGTGAACGGCCGCGGGCAATTGTGGACGGCCGAATTGACAGCGGACGCCGCACTGCTGTTGCAGCAGCCCCTGGCCGCACCGCTGCAGCAGGGCGAGCCGCTGCTGCCGGCACTGGCGCTGGCCATGGCCCTGCCGCGCCGCGATGGCGAGCTGGTGTGGCGCATGGCCACCGAAATCGGCGTTGATCAGCTCCAGCCCCTGGTGGCGGAGCGCAGCCAGGGGCGCGAGCAGCCGCAGCAGAAATGGCCGCTGGAACGCTGGCGCACGATCGTGCAGGAGGCCACCGAACAGTGCGAACGCCTCTGGCTGCCCCAGCTGGAGGCACCCTGCAGCGCCCTGGCACTGTTTGGGACCAGGCCCGAGGGTGTGGGGTTGATCGCCACCACGCGTCACGCGGGCCTGCCCCTGCGGGTGAGCCTGGCCATCGGCCCGGAGGGCGGCTGGTCGGAGCTGGAACTCGCCACAGCAGCAGCGGCTGGCTGGCGGGCCGTCTCGCTGGGGGAGCCGATTCTGCGCACCGCCACGGCGGCCATCGCCGGCATCAGCCGGCTGGCGAGTTGGCGAGCGCTCAGCTGCGCATCATGCCCTTCGCCATCTCCTTGAAGCCAGCCAAGTTGGCGCCGCCAGTACGGCGGTTCATCGGGGTGGCGCCGCCGGCGGTGACACAGTCGGGCGCGAAGGTGGCCTTGCTGGGGGCTGGGCGATTGGCCTGGGCCGCCGCCAGTTCCGCCACCATCGCTTCGGCGGTGGTGAGCGTGGTGACCGCCGCCGGAACGCCCTCGGCCGTCCCTGCCTGGGCTGGCGTGGCCTCGATGGCCACGGGCAGGCTGGCCACTGGCAGGCTGAGCGCAGCCGGCTGGGCTGCTGCAGCTGGCGTTGTCTCCGCAGCGGCGGCCTCTTGCCTCACCGGGGCGACGACCGCCGGTTTCTGCTGATCAGCG
>CAMBZX010000021.1 GCA_945872185.1 Synechococcus sp. UW140
GCGGAAGAAGAACACTTCGTGATAGAAAAAGCGTGGCGCGATCAGCCACAATGGCCCAAAGGTGCTGACAATGTGATCGGGGTCATTCTTCGGATCGTTCACATGGGCGTGGTGTTGCAGATGCACCCGGGTGAACACCGGAAAGCTGAAACCCAGCAGCAGCGCCGCTCCATGGCCCATCACCGCATTGCAAAAGCGGTTGGGGTGGGCGGCGTTGTGGCAGGCATCGTGGATCACGGTGCCTTCCAGATGCAGGGCCAGGAAGCCCAGCGCCAGCAGGGCCGGCAGGGGCCATTGCCCCACAAACCAGCCCCAGATCGTCAGCGCCGCCAGCCCATAGCCCCCCAGAAACAAACCCACCGTGGGATTGAGGGCATTGGGCGGATCGAGATATTGCTTCGGAACGCTCTGTACGGCGGTCGTATGGCGACGGGCCGCGGCTGGAGAGGGGAGAGCTTGCGTTTGCGTCATCTCCCTGCCGGGTGTACGGGTTCGCTTTCGGAGCGATCAGACTACGGAACCAGCCCACCCAACCGCTGGCGAGCAGCACCAGCTGGTGGGCGCCAGTCTCGTTAAACCCTGTTCGGGCGCCCATGGATGGGGCGAAGCCTGGCCTCTCACCACAAACCCACATCTGCTTGAGCCGGACGCTTCTGGAGCGAACGCTGCTGCCACGACCAGCCAAGCGCGCTTCGGGCCAAGCCAGAAGCTCGGGCCGCTGAGCGCACCCAAGATCCTGATGCCCACCGGGGGACTTGAACCCCCACAGCCAAAGCCACTGGTACCTAAAACCAGCGCGTCTACCAATTCCGCCAGGTGGGCGCCGCCCAACTCTACGGGGCACCCTCAGAATGGCGCCAACCGCCGGCCCCACCATGCTCGCCATCGTTGGGGGAACCCTGGCCCTGCTGCTGGGCCTGCTGTTGCTGCTGTTGCCCCTGGTGGCCACGGAGCTCAGCCGGCCGCGCGATTCGGTATGGGGGGCGGTGGTGCTGCTGCTGGGGCTGGTGCTGGTGACCAGCGCCGATCGGCTCACGGGCGCGCCGATGCTGGCCGTGCTCTGCGGTGGTCTGCTGATCGGCCGGCTGGGCAGCGAGGTGGGCCTGGGTCGCTGGCGACAGCTGACGGACGACGAACGCCAGCAGCTGGCCTCCAGCGAACGCTGGAGCCGCAGCGTGCAGCAACTTGGCGCCGCCAGCACCAGCCTGCTGGAACGGAGCGGCGGCCTGCTGAGCGGCCTTGCCACCAAACTGGCCAGCCGGCCGCCGCGCACCGCCAGCAGCAAGCGCTGGGTGCGGCCGGAGCAGGCGGCTGCGACGGATCAGCCGGATCAGCCGGATCAGACAGAGCAGACAGAGCAGGTGCAGCCGACGGAACCGGAACCGCAGCCGCCTGCGGATAGCGCCAGCAGCGGCCTGGAGCCAGAGGCCGGGACCAAACCGGCGCCCGCCACCGACCACGCCACTGAGCAGGCCACGGTCCACCGGGAGGCGGAAGGCGCTCAGGCCACCCCGGCGGCAGCCGCCCCCGCGAGCCCGCCCGCCGCAGCGGCGCCGGCGGCCCCTGGGGCCAGCAATACCGAACTCGGCAGTTCTGAAACCAGCAGCCCCTCCCCGGCTGTGTTGGGAGCTGGCTTCAGCGGCCCCTCCACCGCCCAGCAGGCCGCGCCCCGGGCCGACACCACCGAGCGCACCCGGGTGGTGTGTGGCTTCGAGGAGATCACCGCCCTGCTGGCCGCCGCCCCGCTGCCAGGGGCCAAGCCCAGCGAGGCGGGATAATCGCCTGTTGCTGCCCCCTCGAGGCGTCGTGACTGTCAGCCCCGCCTCCAGCCCCTCCCCCCAATCGTCGTCCCCCGGCTCAGACAGCGGCGGCGCCAAGGCGACAGGTGCCCCTGGGCCGCTCTCCTACAAGGAGACCCTCAACCTGCTGCAGACCCCCTTCGCCATGCGGGCCAATGCCCGCCAGCGGGAGCCGGAACTGCAGCGCTTCTGGCAGGAGAAGGGCCTCTACGACCAGCTCAGCCGCGAGAACCCCGGCGCGGTGTTCACCCTGCACGACGGGCCGCCCTATGCCAATGGCGCCCTGCATGTGGGCCACGCCCTCAACAAGATTCTCAAGGACATCATCAACAAGCACGCCTTGATGCGTGGCCGGCGGGCCCGCTTCGTGCCGGGCTGGGACTGCCATGGCCTGCCGATCGAGCTGAAGGTGCTGCAGAGCCTGAGCAGCGAGGAGCGCCGCGCCCTGACGCCGATCAGCCTGCGGCAGAAAGCCCACGCCTATGCGCTCGAGCAGGTGGAACGGCAGAAGGCCGGCTTCCAGCGCTGGGGCATCTGGGCCGATTGGGACTCCCCCTATCTCACCCTGCAGAAGCCCTATGAGGCCGCCCAGATCGGCGTATTTGGCCAGATGGTGCTGGCCGGCCACATCTACCGGGGGCTGAAGCCAGTGCACTGGAGTCCCAGCTCGCGCACGGCCCTGGCCGAGGCGGAACTGGAGTATCCCGATGGCCACACCTCCCCCAGCGTCTATGTGGCCTTTCCGGTGGTGTCGCTGCCGTCTGGCCTGGCCGGCCAGCTGCGGCCCTTCGGCATCGAAGGCCCCACCGACAGTGGCCATCGCGAGCAGCTGTTCGTGGCGATCTGGACCACCACCCCCTGGACGCTGCCGGCCAACCTGGCGGTGTCGGTGAATGGGGCCCTGGATTACGCCATCTGCCGCGACGGCAGCGCCCCGGAGTCGGCCCCGCGCTATCTGGTGGTGGCCAGGGATCTGGTGGACAGCCTCCAGACCAGCCTCGAGCGCCCGTTGGAGCCGCTGCTGACGGTGAAGGGAGCCGAGCTGGAGGGCATCAGCTATCGCCATCCGCTGCTGGAGCGCACCAGCCCGGTGGTGCTCGGCGGCGACTACATCACCACCGAATCGGGCACGGGCCTGGTGCACACGGCCCCCGGCCACGGCGTCGACGACTTCAACACCGGCCGCCAGTACGGCCTGCCGGTGCTCTGCCCGGTGGATGAAGCCGGCACGCTCACCGATGAGGCGGGCCCGTTCGCCGGCCTGAACGTGCTCAAGGATGCCAATCCGGCGATCATCACGGCCCTGCGCGATGCCGGCGTGCTGCTGGCCGAACAGCGCTACGAGCACCGCTACCCCTACGACTGGCGCACCAAGAAACCGACCATCTTCCGCGCCACCGAACAGTGGTTCGCCTCGGTGGCCGGTTTCCGGGAGCAGGCGCTGGCGGCGATTGACGCCGTGGAGTGGCTGCCGGCCAGCGGTCGCAATCGCATCGAGGCGATGGTGCGCGACCGCGGCGACTGGTGCATCTCCCGCCAGCGCACCTGGGGCGTGCCGATTCCCGTCTTCTATCACCGCGAAACCGGCGAGGTGCTGCTCAGCGCCGAGAGCCTGGCGCACATCCAGGGCCTGATTGCCGCACACGGCTCCGACATCTGGTGGCAGAAAGACGAGGCCGAGCTGCTGCCGCCCTCCCATGCAGCCGAAGCGGCGCAGTGGCGCAAGGGCAGCGACACGATGGATGTGTGGTTCGACTCCGGCTCCTCGTGGGCCGGGGTGCTGGGCGGATTGAACCCTGAACAGAACGGGGGGGTCAGCCCCGCTGGCCCAGCGGCAGACGACGGGGCGTTGACCAGCCCCGGTGTTGCCGCTGGCAGCAGTGTTGCCGCCGGCAGCGGTGGCCCGGCGGGCTCCGCCGGTGCAGCGATGCACGCCGGCCTGAACTACCCGGCCGATCTCTATCTGGAGGGCACGGATCAACATCGCGGCTGGTTCCAGAGCAGCCTGCTCACTTCCGTGGCCGTGAATGGCAAGGCGCCCTACCGCACTGTGCTCACCCATGGCTTCACCCTCGATGAGAAGGGTCGCAAGATGAGCAAGTCCCTCGGCAATGTCGTCGATCCGGCGGTGTTGGTGGAGGGGGGCAAAAACGAGAAGCAGGAGCCGGCCTACGGCGCCGATGTGTTGCGCCTGTGGGTGAGTTCGGTGGACTACTCCGCCGATGTGCCCCTGGGGCCGGGCATCGTCAAACAGCTGGCCGACGTTTACCGCAAGGTGCGCAACACGGCCCGCTATCTGCTCGGCAACCTGCACGATTTCAACCCGGCCACGGATGCGGTGCCGATCGCCGCGCTGCCGCTGCTGGATCGCTGGATGCTGCAGCGCACCGCCAGCCTGATCGCAGATGTGAACGCCGACTTCGAGCGCTACGAGTTCTACCGCTTCTTCCAGGCCCTGCAGAACTTCTGCGTGGTGGATCTCTCCAACGTCTACCTCGACATCGCCAAGGATCGTCTCTATGTGAGTGGCGCCGATGATCTGCGCCGCCGCAGCTGCCAGACGGTGCTGCACCTGGTGGTGGAGCGGCTGGCAGGACTGATCGCGCCGGTGCTGTGCCACATGGCCGAAGACATCTGGCAGAACCTGCCCTATCCGGTGGCGGAGGCCTCGGTATTTGAGCGTGGCTGGCCAACAGCGCCGGCGGAATGGGCGGCAACGGAGCTGCAGGAGCCACTGCAGCGGATTCTGGAGCTGCGCGCCCAGGTGAATCGCCAACTGGAGCGCTGCCGCAGCGAAGGCACGATCGGCTCCTCCCTCGAAGCCCAGGTGCAGCTGGAGATCAACGCCGGCGAAGACGCTGCGGCCAGCCCCCTGACCGCAGCCCTGGCCCTGCTCCAGACCAGTGACCATCCCCAGGTGGACAACCTGGCCGACTGGCTGCTGGTTTCAGCCCTGCAGATCGGCGGTGAGGCTCCCGCCGCGGTGCTGGCCGAAGCCAGCGAGGAGGGGCTCACGGTGCGCATCGCCCGCGCCCAGGGCCACAAGTGTGAGCGCTGCTGGCACTTCGAAACCGACATCGGCCAGCACCTCGCCCACCCCAGCCTCTGCGGCCGCTGCGTGGCGGTGCTGGCCTCTCAGCCGCGGGCGCCTCAGCCGCGGGCGTGAAACACCCGCCCGTAGTGGCTGTCAACCAGCTCCTGCCGGCACCAGCAGTCCTTCACCGTCACCACAGAACCCGAGAGCAGATCGGTCCAGGGGCCATCGAACGGGAAGGGCACATCCACCCACTGGGGCTTGGCTGAAAAGTTGATCAGCACCACAAAGCGCTCGCTGCTCCCGTCCCGAGCCGGGCCCCAGCGATGCAGGAGCAGCAGCTGACGGGCAGCATCGATGCCGTAGCCATCGCGATCGAACTGCTGGGCCTCGGCGGCCACCCCGCGAGGATGGAAATGGGCGGAGGTGAGCCCGGGATGCTCCCGGCGCAGGCGAATCAGCCGGCGGTGCAGCGCCAGCAGCGCCTCTCCGGCGGCATCATCGCGGAACTCCCACTGCAGGGGCCGGGGCCGCACCCGGTCGCTACCCGCCTCCGGCAGATAGCGCTCCTCGCCAAACTCCTGGCCGTTGTGCAACATCACGGCGCCGCAGGCGCTGAACAGGGCGATCAAATGGGGCTGGGCGCGGTACCAGTGCTGGCGGCGCTCCACCCCCGGCCGATCGCCGCCGATCTTGTTCACCAGGGTGCCGTGATCGTGGTTTTCCACGTAGATGACGGGCCCGCAGCCCTCGCCAAAATCGCGACCGGTGTCGAGGGCGCGCAGATAGGAGCCGCGCAGCTGGCCGCTACGACCGGTGGCAAAAGCCTCGAACATCAGCGGATCGAACCAGGTGCCGCTGGCGCCGATGCGATTGGCCTCGTCGATCGCCTGGTAACGATCATCGGGGAGATTCTCGAGCAGCAGCGGAAAGTGCGGGCGGCCGCTGCTCTGCAGGCGGCGACGGAGGTTGGCGATCAAGGTGGTGATGCCCGGATCACCTTCGCGGCGGCGAAAGAAGCCCCGGACGTAGTCGAAGCGAATGCCGTCGATGCCGAAGCGATCGATCCAGTAACAGCAGACATCCAGGATGAATTCCCGGGTGCAGCCGTTTTCGAAGTCGAAGTCTTCGAAGAATCCGCCCCCTTCAAACTGTCCAATGAAGGGGCAATCTTCCCGATTCTGGTACAACTGCAGATAGGGAAACTCGGCGCGAGCGTGGTTGAACACGCCATCCATGATCACGCCGATACCCCGCTCATGCAGGGCATCAATCAGCCTGCGCAAGCTGGAGAGCCGCTCCACATTCTGCTCGGCCGGCACCCCTTCGAGATCGGTGAGGCGCTCGTCGACGGAGAAGAACAGGAACGGTTCGTAGCCCCAGTTGAAACCGCCGCCGGGCACCGCCGTCCAGGGCAACGGCTCCACAGCGTTGACACCGAGATCGACCAGATGATCGATCGACTCGCGCACGATATCCAGTTGGTTGCGCTGTGAGCGATCAGCACTGAGATTGGCGGTGAAGTCGTCGATCGCCAGTTCGTAGATCACCAGCTCGGCCTGGGGCGGCAGCGGATGAACCGTGGTGACCGCCGCAACCTTTTGCCCGCCGATCACCACAGCAGAATTGTCAGCATCGCCGCTGCGACAGCTGTAGCGGGTGCAGGGATCGTTCACCCAGCGCACGTCGCCGTTCTCGAAGTGAACGACGAACTTGTACTGGTAGAAGCCTTCAGCCAACTCCGTGGCAGTGCAGACATAGAGCAGGCCCCGCCCATGGGGCAGCAAGGTCATCGGCAGCGCCAGGGCCGGATCCCAGCCGCCGGCGTGGAAGGTGCCGGCAATGGCAATCCGGCGAATCTTCGGCAGGCCACCACGGCCGTACTGAAGGATGTCGCGACTGCTGTCCGGGAAGAACAGGCGAAAGGTGATCGCGCCACCGACATGGTCGACGGCGGGTCCGAAGGATTCATACATCAGGGAAACTCCTGGAAAGACAGGTCCGGATCACGGTTGGCAGCGGTCCTGGATGACGGCCCTGGACAACGGTCCTGGAGAGCGGTCCTGGAGAGCGGTCCTGGAGAGCGGCCACCCGGCCTTCAGAAGCTGGAGAGCACACGGCGGTGCTCCGATCGCGACGCGGCGGTGGAGCCGAAGCGGGGCGCCGCTGCAGCGGCGGCACCAAGGATGCGGCCGATCGTGGCCGCCACCACGGCCGGGTCGTCATCGAAGGCGCCATGGCTGGCAGCCCGCGCCCCATGCAGGGAGCCCACCGGTTCGGCGTTGGGGGAGCGAATCCAGCTCAGCGCTGGGGCCCCGGCGGCTGCAGGCGTGGCCGGGTTGAACAGCTGGGCGAGGCTGGCATCGGCTTCGATGAACTTTTCCATCCCCAGAATCGCTTCGCCATTGGGACGCAACAGCGGAATCCTGACGGATTTCTCAAAGGCATTGGACACCAGATAAAGCAGAGACTTGTTGTAGATGCGCGCACAATCGTCATCCTGTTCCGCCTGATCGGTGAGGGTGAAGAGGGCCAGGTCGCCGAGCTTGTTGGCCTTGATCGCCGGCAGATAATGCTCCTGGAACAGGGACACCGTGCAGGCTGGCGCCCACAAGGAGCAGGTGCTCGGCTGCACACCCTTGGCGAGCAGATAGGACAACAGCGGTGCCAACAAGATGCTGCCGGCGCTATGGCCCACCAGGTGAATCTCCAGCCTGGGATCGCTGGCGGCCAGGGCCACGATCTGATCGGCCAGGCAGCGGGCACCGCCTTTGGCGGTGGTGGTGGCGCGCAGGGCGTTCTCCTTCATCTCATCCCACTGGGCCTTGCCGGTGAGCCGCCGGGCCAGGGGCTCGAGGGCATCGTCGAGGCGATCGAGCATGAAATCCTTGCTGCCATCAAGCACACCCTCCGGCCGGCGATGACGGGTGGCGTCCTCCAGCATGTTGCGCAGGGTGCTCCAGTAATCGCTCTTCCAGATGAAGGCAATCGGATAGATCTCTCGCGGCAGCATCTGGCGGCGATAGTCGGCGAGGCGCTGCAGAGCCGAATCCTGGCTCACGAGACCGCCATGGGCATAGAGCACCAAGCGCCGTTTCGTCCAGCTGCTGGTGCGCTGAACAAAGTCGGTATGGATGATTTCCTTGATCGACTCCGGCGTGGTGCCGATGTTGCCGTGGGGATCGAGCTGACCGTCGTTGCGGATGCTGATCACATGGGGGCGGATTTCGTTGTACTGATAGGAGCGGCGCCGCACCGTTCCCACCGCACCGGCCTGAACGCCGGCGCCCCTGGCGCCATTGCTGGCCATCGACACCGGCACACCGAGCCGGGCCACCCAGACATCGGTGCCATTGGCGAGCCAATCGGCATAACAGATATGGCCGTAGCCGCTGCGCCCCCAGCCCTCGCCCCAGGAATTCTGAATCCAGAAGCCCCGTTCGTCATAAGCGACGATCGCAAAGGCATGGCCACCGAGCCGTTCATCCCGCAGGTGAATGATCCCCGAATCCCCCACCTCCTGCCAGCCCGCATGCACCCGGGCACTGGCATAGAGAATGCCCACCTCGGTGATGGCTGCATGCATCGCCACGAAATCCTGGTGATTGACGCGGAAATAGGAGCCCAAAGGCCGCTGACTGGCATCGGCGATGACCTTGTCATTCAGGCCACCCTTGGCGCGGGACGTGGCCGTCCAGAGCTTGCCGGCGCAGACACCATGCTTATGCCAGCCCTTCATCGCCCCGCGACAGCTGGAGCCCTCGTAATCCTCTCCGGCCCATTCGTCGTACCGACGGGCCAGCGCATAAAACATGTCGGGACTGACCGGTAACGGATCGGCACCGATGCGGCGGGTGGCGAGCAGGTGATTGGCCACCGCAGCCAGCCCGAAGCCCGTGCAGGCCCCCTCGCTGCCCTGATCCAGAATCGGCAGGGCCAGGGCCTGGAAGTCCTCGATCGGGCGCAGCGGCGGCACCTCCACCAGGGTGGGCTCATACATGCGATCCCTGAAATCCACGCTGTCCGGACGGGCCGTGAGCAGGCGCCGGGTGCTGCCGGTGAGCGCCCTGGGCAGAGACTGGGCCTGCGCTGCTGCGGGAGAAGCGGCCATGGCGAGGGGTGGCGAGGTGCGTCGGGGGCAGGAAAAGAAAATGCCGGCCAGAACGGTTGAGCTGGTGCCCTGAACCAAGGCTTGACGGCTGGATTTCCGCGACGGAAATCATTAAAAATCCTGGCATTGAACCAAGAACAATCTCCGCCAAGAAGCGAGCCCAAAATGATGCCAAATAGCCTCATTACCGCGGCCATTATCAACGACTATTTCTTCAATGTCACTTCAGTAGCACAGCGCGCCGGCGGCCTCCGCAGAGACAACGAAAAACAACTCTTCGCGATGGAAACCACGATGGAAACGTTGTCAAACAACTGACCCAGCCAGGCCGGTAGGAGAAGCCAACGGATCGCGGCCGGCGCGGGCTGGAGCCTGCCCATGGCGGCGCCCCGGCAGGGGTCGGCTCAGAATGGGTCGATGGCGATCATCCGGGCCGAAGCACTGTCCAAGACCTACCGGGTGGCCGACAAGCAGCCGGGACTGGCCGGCACCCTGCGCCATTTCGTGCAGCGCCGCCATCGCGATGTGGCGGCCGTGAAAGGGGTGAGTTTCACGATCGAGGCCGGCGAGATGGTGGGCTTCCTCGGCCCCAACGGCGCTGGCAAGACCACCACCTTGAAGATGCTGAGCGGCCTGATCCATCCCAGCGGCGGGATGGCCGAGGTGGCCGGCCATCTGCCCCAGCGCCGCCAGGCCGACTTCCTGCGCCAGATCACCCTGGTGATGGGCCAGAAGCAGCAGCTGATCTGGGATCTGCCGCCGCTCGATTCGCTGCGGGTGAATGCGGCCGTCTATGGCCTCGACGACGCCACCGCCCGCCGCCGCATCGCCGAACTGGCCGACATGCTGGAACTGGGGGAGGAGTTGACGCGGCCGGTGCGCAAGCTCTCCCTCGGCCAGCGCATGAAGGCGGAGCTGCTGGCGGCCCTGCTGCATCAACCGGCAGTGCTGTTCCTCGATGAACCCACCCTGGGCCTCGACATCAACGCCCAGGCCCGGGTGCGTGCCTTCCTGGCGGACTACAACCGGCGCCACGGCGCCACCGTGCTGCTCACCAGCCACTATCTGGCGGACATCACCGCCCTCTGCCCGCGGGTGCTGCTGATCCATGAAGGCGGCCTGTTCCACGACGGCAGCCTGCGGGAACTCTCCAGCCGGCTCGCCCCCTGCCGCCTGGTGCGCCTGGAACTGGAAGAGCCGCGGCCGGCGGCGGATTTCGTGCGCTATGGCGAGGTGGAGGCCTGCGATGGCCGTGATGTGCGGCTGCTGGTGGAGCGCGAGCGGCTCACCGAGGTGGTGGCCCGGCTACTGGCGACGCTCGAGGTCCGCGATCTGGAGGTGAGTGATCCGCCGATCGAGGAGTTGATCGGCCGCCTGTTTCGCCAGGGGGCGGTGACATGAGGGCCTGGCGGCAGGAAGACGCGCCCAGGCGGAGGCGGAGCCTGGGCCGGCTGGTCTGGAGCCTGGGCCGCCAGCTGCACCACGGCGGGCGGGTGGCCCGCGCCCTGTTCAGCAGCCAGTACGCCCTGATGCTCGAATACCGCGCTGAGACTGCCCTCTGGGCCCTGTCGGGCATCCTGCCGTTCATCATGCTGGGCATCTGGAGCCAGCTGGCCGTGCCGCCGGCTGGTCTCGGGCCGGGCCAAGGAGCGGATGCTGGCGGGATCGGCCTGGATCAGGTGCAACTCAGCCGCTACTTCCTCTGCGCCTTCGTGGCGCGCCAGTTCAGCGTTGCCTGGGTGGTGTATGCCTTCGAGGAGGACGCCCTGCAGGGCCGCCTGTCCCCCTACCTGCTGCAACCGCTGCAGCCGCTCTGGCGGTACGTGGCAGCGCACCTGGCCGAACAGGTGACCCGGTTGCCCTTCGTGGTGCTGATCGCCGCCGTGTTCTTCCTGCTGCAGCCGGCGGCCCTGTGGATCCCGACGCCAGGACGCCTCGTGGCGACGGTGCTGGCCATCTGGCTGGCCTTCACGATCAACTTTCTGCTGCAGAGCTGTATCGCCATCCTCTGCTTCTGGAGTGAACGGGCCAGCGCCCTGGAGCGCTTGCTATTCATTCCGTACCTGTTTCTTTCGGGGCTGGTGGCGCCCCTGGAGGTGTTCCCGCCGGCGCTACGGGCCGCCGCCCACTGGACGCCCTTTCCCTACATGGTGGCCTTCCCCGCCCAGCTGCTGGCCGGCGAGGCGGTACCGATCGCGGCGAGTTTTGCCGCCATGGTCGGCTGGATCAGCCTGCTGCTGCCGATCACGCTGCTGCTCTGGCGCGCCGGCGTGCGCCGCTACTCGGCGATGGGGGCCTGAGCGATGGCGACTCCGGGCATGACAGCTGCGGCCATGGCGGGCCTGCTGCGCTATTGGCGCACCTTGAAGCGCTTCTGGGGTTCGGCCCTGGCCAGCCAGATGGAATACCAGCTCAACCTGCTGATCGAAGTGCTGGCGATGGCCGGCAACCTGGCCGGCAGCCTGCTGCTGCTCTGGCTGATCTACGGCCGCGGCCAGCAGCTGGGGGGCTGGAGCCTGGACGCGGCCCTGGTGGTGCTGGGGATCTACACCCTGCTGGATGGGGTGTCCTCGACGCTGCTGCGGCCCAACCTCGGCGCCATCGTGACGCAGGTGCAGCAGGGAACCCTGGATTTCGTGCTGCTCAAGCCGATCGACAGCCAGTTCTGGCTCTCGACCCGCACCCTCTCCCCCTGGGGCCTGCCCGAGATCGTCACCGGGCTGGCCCTGGCGATCTGGGCGGCCCTGCGCGCCGGCGCCCGGCCCGGGGCGGCGACGATCCTGGGGGGCGCCCTGATGCTGCTGAGCAGCGTGGTGATTCTGTACAGCCTCTGGTTCGTGCTGGCCACCACCAGCATCTGGTTCGTCAAGACCTGGAACGTCACCGAAGTGCTGCGGGCCGCCCTCAGTGCCGGCCGCTACCCGATCAGTGCCTATCCCGCCGGCCTGCGCACCCTGTTCACCGTGGTGCTGCCGGTGGCCTTTCTCACCACCGTGCCGGCGGAAGCGATCCTGGGCCGGGCCAGTGGCATGTGGCTGCTGCTGTCCGTGGCGGTAGCGACGGCTTCGCTGCTGTTCAGCCGCTGGTTCTGGCGCCTGGCCCTGCGGGACTACACCTCGGCCTCCAGCTGAAACCAGCCGCTCGCGCCCTGCCAGGCCACACCCCGGAGATCCAACCACTCATCAGGCCCAGCTGGCCAGCTCCAGAAAAGCCGCCACCGGAAGCGGCCCCCGCAGCCGCACACCACCGCTTGGATTGAGCGGCGCTGCCAGAAGCTCGGCGCCACTGATGCGGGCCGCCTCCGGCAGGGCGGCCCGGTCGGGGTCAAAGGCGGTGGGATGGGTG
Organism: Synechococcus sp. UW140; assembly: GCA_945872185.1. GTDB lineage: Bacteria > Cyanobacteriota > Cyanobacteriia > PCC-6307 > Cyanobiaceae > Cyanobium. The sequence continues at coordinate 12,290 of CAMBZX010000021.1, forward strand.
GTGAGGCTGGAGAAGCCGCGGAAGATGAGCAGTTCAAAGGGCTCCCAGTCAGCCGGGAGCGGGTCGGTGGGTACGTCGGTGGCGGTGGCCCAGCCGTTCTCGAGGGCTGCTGCTGGCAAGCTGCCACTCAGCCGCAACACCCGATCGGGACGGGAGCGACTCAGGGCCTCCAACGCCGCCAGCAGGCCAGCGATCGTGGCCGGCGGCGGCGGCTCAGGGCTCAACGGCTCAGGGCGCATCGGTTCACAGTCCATCGCTGCGTCACTCCGCCACCCGGAGTCAGAACTCACCGGCCACCCGACCCTGACGCGGCAAGCGCACCAGCAGCCACTGCAGCAAGCCCACCCCGTAGGCCACCAGGGCCAGATAGCCGAAGAAGGCCGCCACACCGGGGTTCCAGTCGGCACCAAAGACGAAATCAAACACCTTGTCCACGGCGTTGTTCAGCCCCCTGGGCGCCTCCAGCCAGGCCTGACAGAACCCCAGACCCGGCCGGGCGCTCATGCAGGGCAGGGCCGTGATCGCCAGGCCAGCGCTGAGCAGGGCCAGCCCACTGAGGCTCCAGCGCCAGATCCGCACCGTCAGCGGCAGCGGCCGCCAGGGCGGCATGTCGGCCAATTCCTCGTTGAGATCAACCCAGAACCAGAGGCTGGCCAGGATCAGCAGCGGCGCCAGCACCAGCAGCAGGTAGCCGCTGGGACGCCGATCCACCAGCAACAGCAGGGCGATCAACAGCAGGCTGGACACTTTCCAGTACAGCCCCATCAAGCGAATCAGGGCCGGCTGGCGGCGGACGAGGCTCCAGACCAGCAGCACCAAGGGAACTCCCACGGCGAACAGCACGCCCAGGCGCACGTCCAGCCAGACCAGGGAGCGGTAATACGGATCCGGCACGGATGGGCGGTTCGGTAAGGCGCCATTATCCGTACACCCCCCTCGGGCGATAGGGTCGCGGCCATGGCTGCGCTCCCCTCCTTTCCCTGGTTGCCGGGCTGGTCACGGCCCAACAGCGGCCAAGCCTGGTGTCGCACCGCCCTGGCCCGGGATGTGTCCCTGGAGGATTCGGTGAGCACCGTGGTGCGCCAGCTGGGCCCGGCGGGGGAAGCGGATCTGGCCCTGGTCTTCGCCTCCAGCAGCTATGCCAGTGATCTGCAGCGGCTGCTGCCGCTGCTGCGCCAGAAGCTGAAGGCCAGGCACTGGCTCGGCTGCGTCGGCGGTGGCGTGGTGGGCACCGAAGCCACCGGCGTGGCCCACGAGCTGGAGCAGGAACCGGCGCTCAGTGTCACCTTGCTGCGTTTGCCCGGGGCCGAACTGGTTCCCTTCGCTATCGACACCACGACCCTGCCGGACCTGGACGGCCCGGCTGAGCCCTGGCGAGCGCTGGTGGGCGAGGCGGCCGCGCCGGATGCCTCCCTGCTGCTGCTGGTGGATCCGGCCTGCAGCGCCATTAATGATCTGATCAACGGGCTCGACTACGCCTTTGCCGGCGGCGTCAAGGTGGGCGGCATTGCCAGCCCCCACAGCTCCTCCCACGGATCGCTGCTGTTCGACGACCAGGTGCGGCAGGGCGCGGTGGGCTGCCTGATCGGCGGCGCCTGGACGCTTGAGCCGGTGGTGGCCCAGGGCTGCCGTCCGATCGGCCCGGTGCTGGAGGTGGAGCAGGCCCAGCGCAATGTGGTGCTGGAGGTGAGCCAGGGCGAGCTGCGCCGCAGCCCGGTGGCGGCACTGCAGGCGATCCTCTCGGACCTGAGCCCGGAGGAACGGGAGCAGGTGAAACACTCGCTGTTTCTGGGGGTGGGCCGCAGCGATTTCAGCCTGGCCAATCTGCAGCAGGCGCCCTCGGCCTTCCTGGTGCGCAATCTGATCGGCGTTGATCCCCGCAACGGCGCCGTGGCCGTGGCCGAACGCATGCGGGTGGGCCAGAAGGTGCAGTTCCAGCTGCGGGACGGCGAGGCCTCCCGCCAGGAAGCCCGCCAGCTGCTGGCCGCCCTGGCCAGCCGCCAGGAGCAGGCGCCGCTGCTGGCTCTGCTGTTCGCCTGTCTGGGTCGGGGCCAGGGGCTCTACGGCGAAGCGGATGGGGATGTGAGCCTCTGCCATGAAGCCTTCGCCGGCCTGCCGATCAGCGGCGTGTTCTGCAATGGCGAAATCGGCCCGGTGGGCGGCACCACCCACCTGCATGGCTACACGGCCAGCTGGGGCTTCCTGGTGCCGCGGCCGGCCCCGGCGGCAACGGCCACAACGGAGATGGGGGCGACGGGCGCGGGCCCGACCGGCGCAGGCAACTGACCATGGTGCGGCAGCACGTCAATCCCCTCAGCAGCTTCCACCAACTGCCGCGCTGCCTACCGCCACCGGCAGAGCTGTTCGCGGCGGCCGCGCTGCCCCTGCATCTCGACATCGGCTGCGCCCGCGGCCGCTTCCTGCTGGCCCTGGCCCACCAGGATCCAACGCGCAACCATCTGGGCGTGGAAATCCGCCGACCATTGGTGGATGCCGCGGAAGCCGAACGGCTGGGCGCAGGCCTCACCAACCTGCACTTCCTGTTCTGCAACGCCACCATCAACCTCCAGGACTGGCTGCAGGCACTGCCGCCCGGCCGGCTGGCCCTGGTGACGATCCAATTTCCGGATCCCTGGTTCAAGCAGAAGCACCGCAAGCGCCAGGTGCTGCAGCCGCCGCTGCTGGCGGCGATCGCCGCGGCCCTGGCACCGGGCCGGGAGCTGTTTCTGCAGAGCGATGTGCTGGGCGCGATCGAGCCGATGGTGGCCCTGGTGGAAGCCAGCGGCAGCTTCGAGCGCCCGACTGGTGACGCCCGCCCCTGGCGCGCGGACAACCCCCTGGCTCTGCCCACGGAGCGGGAAACCTACGTACAGAGCCAGGGGCTGCCGGTGTACCGGGTGCTCTACCGCCGCAACGGATCGCCACCGCCCACCCCCTTGGGCTCCTCGCAGGCCGAAGACGCCTAGGAGCCTGCCGCTCAGACGTCGCCGCAGAGACCGCGCAGGCCCGGCCCTCGCCAGAGACCATCACGCCGGAATCCGACGGCGGCAGCCATAACTGGCTCCAGGAGCACCCGTTTGCCTCCAGCGCCTGCACCGCCCCCGATCCCGCGCAGCAAGCGGAGCCGGAGTGTCAGCACGCCCGCTCGACTCCAGCGCGACCGTTGAGGGCGTTGGCCCCTCGGCGAAACGGTGCCTGGCGAAGCGGTGCCTGGCGCCTTGGCCGGACGCTGGCCCCCATCCCCCTGGCGGCGGGAACGCCAGCAGGGCGCCGGGCCGCGCTGATAATCAGCGGGTTGATCCCTTCCCAGAGCGAACCGGGCCGATTTCGGGGCTCTCCCCCGCAGAATCCGCCTCGAGCCCCACCGCGCCCCAAGCCACTCTCCATGCAGCCGCCCCTTTCCGCCTCCCCTCCGCTGCTGCTGCGCTGGCAGGGACTGCTGGCCGCCTGGGAGGGCGGTGCCCTCTCCCGCCATCTGCCGTTGCTGGCCGGCTGGGTGCTGGGCGCCCTGCTGCTGGGGCTGCCCTGGGTGACCCGCGGCGGCCTGAGCCTGTTGATCGCCGCCGCCGGCCTGCTGTGGCTGCTCTGGGCCCTGCGCACGCCCGCCGGCCGGATCGGCTCGATCAATGGCTGGCTGCTGGCGGTGCTGGCGATCGCCGTACTGGCCACCGGCTTTTCGCCGGTGCCGGTGGCAGCCTTCCAGGGGCTGCTGAAACTGGTGAGTTATCTGGGGGTGTACGCCCTGATGCGCCAGCTGCTGGCCACGGCCCCCCTCTGGTGGGATCGGCTGACGGCGGCCCTGCTGGCCGGAGAGTTGCTCACCTGCGTGATCGGCATCCGCCAGCTGTTCGGCGATTCCAGCGCCCTGGCCCGCTGGTCCGACAACAACTCGGTGGCGGAGGGCACGGTGCGCATCTACAGCACCCTCGACAACCCCAACCTGCTGGGCGGCTACCTGCTGCCGATCCTGCCGCTGGCGGTGGTGGCCCTGCTGCGCTGGCAGGGCAAGCCGCGCAAGCTGTTTGCCCTCACCTGCCTGATCCTGGGCATCGTGGCCATGGTGCTCACCTACAGCCGGGGCGCCTGGATGGGCATGGTGGCGGGCCTGGGCAGCCTGGCCCTGCTGCTGCTCTGGCGCGCCATCCGCCATTGGCCCCTGTTCTGGCGCCGCACCTTGCCGGTGCTGCTGCTGCTGGGGGGAGCCGTGCTGCTGGTGGTACTGGTGACCCAGGTGGAACCGCTACGGGTGCGGGTGATGAGCCTGGTGGCCGGCCGCGAGGACAGCTCCAACAACTTCCGTATGAATGTCTGGACATCGGTGCTGCAGATGATCGAGGCACGGCCCTGGATCGGCATCGGCCCGGGCAACAGCGCCTTCAACCTGATCTATCCGCTGTATCAGCAGCCCAAGTTCAACGCCCTGAGCGCCTACTCAATCCCGCTGGAATTGACGGTGGAGGCCGGCATCCCCGGCCTGCTGGCGGGCATCGGCCTGTTGCTCTGTGCCGTGCGCACCGGCCTGGGCCAGTGGCGTGCCAACGGACCGCTGGTGCTGCCGAGCCTGGCGGCGGTGGCGGTCTGCGTGGGCCTGGCGGTGCAGGGGCTCACCGACACCATCTTTTTCCGCCCCGAAGTGCAGCTGGTGGCCTTGTTCAGCCTCGCCACCCTGGCGGCCTCGGTGCAGGGCGTCGGCGCCTCGCTGCCAGGTTCAGAGGCCTCAGCGGGCCCCAATGGCTGAGGGGCAGACCCTGGCGAACTGGGACTCCGGTGGACTGATCGCCGGCTTCGACGCCGGCCAGACCCACACCAGCTGTCGGCTGGCAGAGGCCAGCAGCGGCAGGGTGTTGGCCGAGGGAGAGGGGCCCGGCGTCTGCCACCTGGCCGCCCCAGAGGGGCCCGAGCGCTTTCAGGCGGCCCTGAACCAGAGCCTCGCCGCTGCCCGCCGGCAGCTCGGCGGCGAGGAACGGCTGGACAGGCCGGAGGCAGCCAGGCCGTCGGCGCAGGGGCTAGCCAGTTCACCCCTGCTGGCCGCCGCCGTGGGCGCCAGCGGCATTGAACAGGGCAGCGACGTGCAGGAGCTGGGCCTGACCCTGGCCGCGGCAACCCTGGGCCTGCCGCGCTCGCACCTGGCCGTGACCGGCGATGAGCGCACCGCCCTGCGCGGCGCCTTCCCGCAGGGGCCCGGCATCGTGGTGATCAGCGGCACCGGCACGATCGCCGTGGGCCGCAACGGCCAGGGGAACGACCATCGCTGCGCCGGCTGGGGCTGGCGGCTGGATGGGGCCGGCTCGGCGTTCGACATCGGCCGCGATGGCTTGAGCCTGAGCCTGCAGATGGCCGATGGCCGCCTGGCGGACACACCGCTGCGGGCCGCCCTCTGGCAGGCGTTGGCGCTGGATCCCGCCGATCCCCAGGCGGCGCAACGGATCAAGGCAATGGTGGTGGAGCCGGACTTCGGAGCGGCCGGGTTCGCCAAGCTGGCGCCGGTGGTGGCCGCGCTGGCCGGCGCCGGCGCCCCTGAAGCACAGGCGATCCTCAGGCGGAACGCCGAGGCCCTGGCCACCTCGGTGGCCGGCGTGGCCCGAGCCCTGGGGCTAAACGCTCCACCGGTGGCCCCCATGGGAGGGGCGCTCACCCACCTGCAGGGGCTACGGCGAACCTTTCAGGTGGCGTTGAGCCTGGAGCTTCCGGGGGCCAGGCTGCAGGAGCCGGTGGGGGATGCCTGCAGCGGGGCGCTGGCGATGGCCCGGGAGCTGGTGGGGTCGTAAAGCCAAGGGACAGCAGGGGAACACTGTGACGGCAATGGCATCAACGCCCACCTTGCTCCCCCCGCTAACCCCCGCTCCGCCGCCTCCACCATCACCCGCAGTAAGGGTTCGGTGCCACTGGCGCGCACCAGCACGCGGCCGTGGTCGGCCATGGCGGTTTCAGCCTGCTCCACGGCCAGGCGCAGCGATTCACGCTGTGGCCAGTGGGCGCCTTTTGATTTCTACCGATGGAGATATCACGCCCAGCTGCGACCAGCAGCATCCTGGCGATGAGCCTGAAGATACAGATGCGGGCTGCCCAGGCATGGCGAAATCGAAGATAACAACAACGTCAAAAGAGAGCTAAATACAAGCCTGCGGGGAGAGATCGATGGAGCGCAAGAAGCCATGTACGACGCTTCGATTGAGCCTATCGATAGGCAGAGATGTTCGGGAGATGGAACGATGCTGACACGCTGCAACGCCGAAGATCCATTTTGATACAGGGGGAACGGGCTGGATCGAGGTGTTCTGCCATCAAATTCGGACCGTGGATCGCAAGTGATTCCAAAAGCGTTTCAGGGGTTTCAGGCTATTCCCCGGCGAGAGCAGGCCTCGGAGAGGAACGGACTCGATGGGCTCTGGCCTGAGGCCAAGTTCGTGCAGAATTTCATTGGCAGCCAGCAAACCGGAAGTACATGCGGCTTCCATCAGCATGGCCGGTATGGGTAAACGAATCCAGTCACCAGCAAAAGTGAGTCCAGGAATTTGGCACGTGGTGCCAGGGCGAAATGAATCCTGGCCAACCGCATAGGAGGTAAAATCATTGCGCACCTGCAGTTCCTGGTGAAGAATCTGCGCATCCCTGGCGGCAGGAAAATAATGGCAGAGATCGTCCATAAAACCATCCACAAAAGCCTCCGGAGAAGGCACATGATCGGCTTCTAATCCATAGCAATGAAGCTCAATGACGGCGCCGCTATGGTTGGCACTCCACTCGCTCGATTGCTGCTCAGCACGATGAACAAGTGTCAGCGAGTCTAGAAAACGTCGCCTTTCGAGAAAAGTGAAGACGGGCAGCTCCTGCGGGAATGGATCACAGTCGAGCCACAGGCGAATCACGCTATAGGGGCGGGCGGACTTCATGCCCTGCAGACGCTGACAAAGCAGGGGGTCCATGACATTGATTGAGCGACTGCTCGCCACAAGGGTGCGGGCACTTCTGATGTCGGATGCGACGATCAGGCGGTCATAGCGTTCGCCATCCACCATGAAACCGCCCTCAGCCACCTCAATCGACTGGATACATTGACCCGTTCTGACACCAACTCCGTAGCGATTCAGCGCACGCCTGAAAGGGCCGATCAAGGTGGCGTCGTAATCATCGGCCATATAATCATACACAAGGCCCAGGTCGTTACTGAAAAAATAAGTATGCGAAGCCTTGAACATCTCAGCGGTCGACATCTCGCCTTCAGCGGAAAAATAAGACCGACAAACATTATTCATGATAGCCATGAAGTCTCGCGTAAGCCCAGCTTTTTTTGCAAAAGAGGCGAACGAAATGTGGTCCCAGTTCTTAAATATTCGATCCCGATCGTAGGCGAGCATGATCACAAGCTTCCACGCCGAAGGCTTCAGAAAAATCATGGGGCTAAAAAAGCCTTCCCTTAGCATTGAAGCTATATTAATAAGCGGTACCGGGGAAATTTTCCCAAATCGCAAAGACTTGCACTCTGTGATAACGAGATAGTCTGACATTGGGCGAAAAAACGAATCTGCCCCCAAGCGGCCAAGCAGGCGCCTAAGGTTATGGTACTGACGGAAAAAGGCATGGAAACCATGGGAAATATGCGTAGTGCTGCCGTCGGGAAATTGAATTGGCCAAGAGCCAACCTTGCCGCCAAGGTACTCGTTACGTTCCAGCAGAGTGACACTTTGCCCACGCTCTCCAAGCACAAGCGCTGCGCTCATTCCCGCCAGGCCCCCGCCAATAATCGCGATCTTCAGAGGTGCAGAGCCCGAATCGGCAACTAGCGGAAGATCGCGGTTGATGAAATTAAATGTGGCGCGCCCCTGCCCGAGGCGAGCAAGGATGATCTGACGCAGAAAGCTCACGACTGCAGACTTCAGCATGACGTCTCGGCTCAACTGAAATGCTCAAGTCATTAGACAGAAATATACCACAAACCTTCCAGGCATCAAGATTAATAATCTCTTGTGGTTCCGAGATCAGAACAATAGCTCGATGCAAACGGTGACAGTAGAGGAATGGCGCCAGCCATCCTGAGCACAGATCATGATCATCCGCCATACCCCCGGGTAGGGGACAGAATCTCAGAGCTGGCCTGCTTCATGGAGTCACAGCAATGGATCTGAGCGAGATCATGGGGCAGGCCAAAGCCCAAGTCCTGCCGTCCCTGACAGCCGGAGCAGACGAGCCTGCTTGCCACCATCACCCAGCGACGGACTCTCGGCTGACCCCCAGGTTTATGTCCTGCTCGATCTGGTGGATGAGCTGGATCTCGCCGCGATCTTGAAACCGGCCCAGAGCAAGGATGCGCGAGCGGAGAAGGGATTCGCCCCCAGGCCGCAGGCCTAGCCTTGGTGAAAGTGATGTGGAACCTGAGCGCTCAGAAGCGTTGATGCAAGCTCAGTCAGGGATAATCCGTCCATCGGAGATCTTAACGATTCGATCTGCATAACGATGCAGGCGTTGATCATGACTCGTCATCAAGACAGAAAGACCATCAGTGTCAACAAGTTCCCGGAATAGCTGCATGATCAAACCGCTGTTTTCTGCATCGAGCGAAGCTGTTGGTTCATCAGCAATCAAGAGTTTGGGCCGGCAGGCCATGGCACGCGCAATGGCCACGCGCTGTCTTTGGCCGCCTGAAAGCTGAGCTGGCCTTGCATGCGTCTTGTGCTCAAGCCCAAGTTGCTTCAGTAGATTTCGCGCACGCCGCTGCTTGACCAACATGTCACGTTCAGCTCGCACCGATGGATCCATGGCGAGAATAATATTTTCTTCAGCCGTCAGGAAATCAATCAGATGGTGTGACTGATAAACCATTCCAATCAATGCACGCAACTGCAATCGCGTCGCAGCGTCGGCATTGAAAAGCTCATTACCTAACAGCTTGATGCTGCCACGCTGGATGGCTCTCAGGCCAGAAATCAGAGTCAGCAATGTTGTTTTTCCACAACCAGAAGGGCCCGTCAAAATCACGAACTCGCCAGGCTTCACATGAAGATCTACTGACGTCAAGACATCCTGACGTTGAAATTCGAAGATAAATGTATGATACAGATTGCGGACATCAAGCACTAGTTCCATGAGCTTACTCGAAAACTTCGATTGGATTCGCATCATCTAACTTGAGCATTGCCATCAATGCCGAGCAAGTCGACATGAGTACAATCACCAAAAAACAAATGATTGCCCTACTGATCGTGATTTTCACATCAAGTCCAGTCGACGCATTGATCACCTGGAACACTCCAGAGCAGAGCAGGACTCCAACTGGATACCCAATAGCAGCAAGATAAAAAGATTCCTGAAATACAATCAATCTTAGCCTTAATTGCGTATGAGCCAAGGCCAGCATCATCGAAAAGGCTGGCAACTGATTGACGACATCGGTGTACAGTATTTGATAGAAAATAGTCAAGCCAACGATGAAACCAAGAACCGAGTTAAAGAAAAACACAAATCCAATCGGCTTAGATTGGTCCCAGTACTGCTTTTCAAATTCAAGAAAATCTTGCTTGCGAAAGACGCGCACATCTTCAGGTATATCATTCTTGATTTGCGTCAAAAATACCTCTGCGTCAATCCCAGGATTGAGCTTAACCAGACCGATCTCTACACGACCAGGGATGTCATAACTTATCGCCTCAAATGTAGGCAGGCTAGTGAGAAAACATGCGTCATAGCTAAAGGAGACTCCTATTCGTACAAATCCGGCGACCCTGACTCTTTGGTAGTTGACAAATGCAAGATCAGGCTGCTGTGATTTGAACTTACTCTTCCTCGGTCCAAACTCTTTGCGCGAAAGTTCATCGAATAGAATCCGACCTGGCAACAGCAGCCTACTTTGCTGATCGAAGATGTCTTCTTGATTAAAGGTTGGGATCCGAGGATCGTAGCCAACCATGATGGCTGGTCTCACCTCGTCAGCATCATTAAATCTCCAACGGACAAAACTATAGCGTATCGGCGCAGTATGGGCGACCTCCGGATAGCGATCAAAAATTTTAAGACGGCTATTTTGAAATGGCAGCAGCGAGAGGCTACCGATAGAGCTCTTGTTGATAACGACAAGATCCGCATTAAGATTCTTAAAAATCGAAATGCTACTATCAAACAATGCTGCCCTGAGTCCCAGTTGCGACAAAATAAGAACCGTAGCAAAAACAATTCCCGCTACAGCCGTAATAAATTTTCTCGGAAATCGCAGCAACAGAAACCATGCGATTGGCAATCTGTTTGCATCAAACCAGCTGAGTCGAATCCGCATCAAGAGATATTGATAATGCCTATGACTTTGACACCAGTTAATTGACGTGTTCTATGGCTTGACTTGCGATCCAGCAAGACCTTGACCTCAATTACACGCTCTTCGCTATCGCTATCCAGTGCTGGATCGATACTCAGCCTTTTCTTGGCTTTTACCATCAGGCCGACTGACTGAACCGAGCCATGAAGAGTTTCACTAAAAGCACCATTCTCGCTTTTGATGGCAACAGCTTGCCTGGGACGAATGAATTCAATATCGCCTTCGTCAACTTGCAAGACAGCTTGCATTTGATCTGTATTTCCAATCTCCAAGACTCCAGCTGGCTGAGCCCTCTCTCCGACTCGATTATGTATCTTTAAAATAACTCCCGAGAGTGGCGCACGAATAACAGTCCCCGGCAGGATACGTTCATTATATGTGCGCAAAGCTCCTTGCTGCTCTCGCAATTGTGCATAAAAACCAGCGAGTCTGACCTTTTTTTCCTCAAAATCGGCAATGGGATACGCTCCTGTTTTGGATAAATGCTCAAACCGGCGAATCTGAGTTTCAAGGAGTTGTATTTCTGTTTTCTTACTTGCGATACTGACGGCAATGCGATCACTCTCAGATGCAAATTCTGACGAATTATCGAAAATGACGATAACTTGATTCTTGGAGACTCTTTCTCCTTCTTTTGCCAGGATGCTCTTGATACGTGGTGCGCCACCAAACTGACCCATGGGCCCCGCAAGCACGTAGACATCGCTGACTGGTTGAAGCGTCCCTAGGCCGCTGACCGTTTGCAATGGGCGACGTGTTTCAACGCCGACATTTGGACTTTTGGCCTTGTTGACACTTGACCAGCCGGCGGCAACGAAACCAGAAAAGACGAACACTCCGACCAAAACCTTGCGCCAGTTATTCATATTTTTGCAACTCAATCACCTATTCGTTGAACAATGGAAGAGCGACCTAAGCTTACTTGGACGGCAATCGACAGGAGCTGAGCCACGCCGTTACCAGTTGAGGAATCTCTAAGCGTAAATACAGAAGAACTGATCGTAAAACGATAGGATTATTCTTGATCATCTCCGGCGCCGTTGTCGGTGGTGCTGGCAAGATTGCACAGTTTGTTCCATTGCCTCCTGTCGGGACCCCTGACCTGAGTGTCGCATCATAGTGGGTCCATGGCGAGCGCTTGCACCTCGGGCCTCGCCCCGCTAAAGCAGCGCTGAGCTCTGCCTTCCGGCATGATCGATACGAGCATCGAGGCATAGGAAATCGGGCTTGAGGTCGTAGCTGCCGACAAGGGTTTCGCAAGCCTTGAGCGCCACCGGCAGAGCCGGACGTTGCAGCGCGGTGAGCGCCGGCCCCTGGCGAACGCTCTGGCCGCTGCGGAGCATCGGCTAAGCGTGCTCCCCACCAGCCTCCTGATGCCCGACTTGCCGTCGAGCCTCGGATCGCGGCGACTGAGCCGGATCCTTGTGGAGGAGTGACATCGGGGCAGCCGCTCCCCTCAACTTCGCCCTCAGACTGGCCGCCTGTCCTGGCGGCGCCTGGATCCACCAACAACCAGGCCAACGGTGTGCTTTCGTCAGGCCCTTCTGGCCGGCGATATCCTCATCAGCTCCATCGACATCGCGACCATTGGTGCCCGACGAGTGGAGCCGGAGATCGGGGCTGGGCGGTGATATCTTGCCGGTGACATCTTGAGGCTGGCAGCGTCTCAGCCAGTTACCATCTGCACAACCTGGTGATTTTCATATCCAGGCGACATGCCGCAAACTCACAGCCGTCAAACCTGCGATTCCCCTTGCAAAACTTTATAATATCTACAAGATTCATTGGTCATACTGCTCGTGCCTGAGCAGCGAACATTGACGTTGGGGCAATAGCGATGATCCCCTGATCGATGGCCAGAGAGCCACGATGCCGGCTGAGCAGCACCAAGCCAACCGGCCTCTGAGGGAAGGGCAACCAGCCACTTCAGTTCAACCCCCGCTCCGCCTCCGCCGCCAGCACCTCGCACCAGTGATCCACCTGCTCCTGGTCCGCCGCCTCCACCATCACTCGGAGCAAGGGTTCGGTGCCGCTGGCGCGCACCAGCACGCGGCCGTGACCGGCCATGGCGGTTTCGGCCTGCTCCACGGCTAAGCGCAGGGGTTCGCACTGTTGCCACTGGGTGCGTCTCTGCCGGTCCTGCACCGTCACATTGACCAGTTTCTGGGGATAGGACTGCCAGCTGGTGTCCATCCAGTCGCTCAGGCTCTGGCCGCGCGCTTGCACCAGGGTGGCCACCTGCAGGGCCGTGAGCAAGCCGTCGCCGCTCATGCCGTGTTCGGCCGAGAGGATGTGGCCGGACTGCTCTCCTCCCAATCCAGCCCCCAACTCCTGCATCGCCGCATGCACGTACTGGTCGCCCACGGCCGTGCGCTCCAGCACCCCACCGGCTGCGGTCCAGGCCCGTTCAAAGCCCAGGTTGGACATCACCGTGGCGACGATGCGGTTGTCGGGCAGGGCTCCGGCCTCCTTGAGGGCCGTGCCCCAGAGATAGAGAATCTGATCACCATCGACGCTGCGGCCGCGGCCGTCCACCGCCAGCACCCGATCGGCATCGCCATCGAAGGCGAAGCCCATCGCCGCACCGCGCTCCTGCACGGCCTCGCGCAGGGGCTCCAGATGGGTGCTGCCGCAGCCTTGATTGATGCGGGAGCCATCGGGCTGGCCGTGCAGCACGGTGAGATCGGCGCCCAGCCCCCGGAACACCTGCTCGCCGCAGGCCGTCGCCGACCCCCAGCAGAGATCGAGCACCACCTTCACGCCATCGAGCCGGCGGCCCTTGGTGCTCTCCAGCAGCGAATCGCGGTAGGCCTCCAGCAGGTCCGGGCGCTGGTGGGCGGTGCCCTGGCCGTCGAAGGCGGGCGCCTGGGCCTCGCCGCGCAGCCCCGCTTCAATCGCCTGCTGCTGCTCTCTGTGCAACTTGGCGCCACTGGCGCCGAACACCTTGATGCCGTTGTCGTGCGGTGGATTGTGGCTGGCGGACACCATCAGGCCACCGGCCGCCTGCAGGCGCCGGATCGTGCCGGGCACCGCCGGGGTGGGACACAGGCCGATCTGCCAGACCTCGCGGCCGGCGGCCGTGAGCCCGGCGGTGAGCGCCGCTACCAGCATCGGCCCACTGCTGCGCGAATCGGTGCCGATCAGCACCGGCCCCTCAAGCGGCAGCACCAGCCCGCACCAGTAGCCCACCTGCAGCGCCAACGCCGGCGTCACCGCCGTGCCGACGCGGCCGCGGATGCCATCGGTGCCGAAGCCGGCCACGGCCGCGCCGAGGCTGGCTCCGAGTGGCGAGGGGGCTTGCGGCTCGCTGCCGGGGTGGCCTTCAGCGCTGGCCGCGATGTCTGCGCTGACTGTGGTGTCGAGACTGCTGTTGCTGCTTGCCAAGTCGCGTCCCTCGCTCATCATCCGTGCTGATCCGATGATCCAGGGCGAAGGCTACGTGGAGCGATTCCAGCGCCCTTGCCTCATGCCGCTGGCGCGTTCCCCGAGCCCCCAGCTGGTAGAGCGACTGAAGGTCAGGCCATATCAATAAGAGCAACAAAGCGGTGCTCGCAATCAATGGCGCACTCTTTGCCGTTAAACTAATCTGTCAACATCTTGACGGCATCTTGTGGGCAAGCAAAATTCGTTGCTTCTTTGTTTTGCTCTAGCACTTTCTGGGGCCACGCTTGTTGGCGCTCCAGCCAGTGCTGGCGATCAATGCTCGACGGCAACCATGAAGGGCGATTACCTATATGCCCAAGATGGCGTTATTTTGGGAAAATCGGCCGACAAAAACCAGCCTTTTGCGCAAGCCGGTCGAGAGCGTTTTGATGGGAATGGCGGCATGTCGGGTGTTTATTCCGGCAACTTTAATGGTGCCATTGTTCGCGGCAACTACTCAGGCACCTATGTCATGAAAGCGGATTGCTCAGGGAGTGTGTCATTCACGGACAATCTCAAACAGGTTTCTCACTACGATATCTATGCCACTCAGGGTGGCGACGAATTTGTGTTTGTGCAAACCGATTCTGGTTCGATCACGGCTGCTTATGAGCGGCGCAGGGTTGCCCCCTGAGCCCAGGCCTCCTGCGACATTGGAACCTCCCAGGCGCGATCGGCACGCAAGCGCCTGCTGCAGTTCCGTGGGCAGCGCACTTCCCAGTCGAAGGCAGCGATGACGAGGCGGGCCACGGCCGCCAGACGCGATGGCCTCTCTGTGCCAGCTGAATCCTTCAACTGGTGAGCAGCGGCCGGCGGGGCGGCCAGCCGATCCGATACGTCACCAGCTGATCACCACCCTGAGCACAGACCCGAAAACCTTGCTGCGCCTGGCGAGGCCGCGCTAGGCCATTGCCAGCGAATGGCATTGGGTACGTGACGTGAGTCCCGGCGAGAATGGTTACCGCTCCAGCGAAGGCAACGGCCTCCAGCTGCTGGCGCCACGACACA
>CAMBZX010000022.1 GCA_945872185.1 Synechococcus sp. UW140
GTCAACCAACGGCCGCCACGGGCCATCAGTGCCTCGGCCCCCTGCTCTGAGCGCAGCAGCACATTCGCCAGCAGGCGTTCCCCCACCGCCAGGGCCAGGCCCAGGCCCGCCTTCCAGCCCAGGGCCTTGAGGTTCACGGCCCGGGTGGCCAGGGAGCGCAGCAGGTTCTGAAACTCCTCCTGCACCAGCGGCAGGAAGCGCAGGGACAGCAGCAGGATGAAACCGAGCCGTTCCACCGGCAGCCCCAGGCGCCCCAGGGGAATCAGCCACCAATCAAGGGCCCACACCAGGGCTTCGGGGGAGGTGCTGAGCAGCAGCAGGTTGGCGCTGTGGATCAGGGTGAACAGCACCGTGGCGCTATTGAGGCCGAGCTGGGCCGACTTGCGGGTCACGATAATCGGACCCAGGGGCAGGGGCCCCAGCTGCACAGGGCCCCAGTGCACCAGCTCCCAGGAGAGGCCGAGGCGTTCCGCTGCCGGGCTGTCGGGGCGCTGCGCGGGGGTGAGGCGCAGCTCCGTGGGCGGGCGCTGCAGGCTGGCGGCTGAGGCCTCGCCGGCCGGCAGCAGGGTGGAGAGCAGCCCCACCAGCAGGGCCAGGGCCAGCCACACCAGCAGGCTTCGGCCCCAGAGGCGCAGCGGCAGGCCGCTGCAACAGGTGATCAGCACCAGCAGGCCGACCAGGGAGACGCGCCAGACCGGCCCCGCCAGAATCGGCGTCACCAGGAAGGCCACGGTCCAGGCCAACTTGAGGCGTGGATCGAGCCGCTGCAGCCAGCTGGCCGGCCCGCTGTCACTGGTATCGACGTACTGACCGATCGGCAGCTGGCGCAGCCAGTCCATCAGCGGCGCTCCCGGGCCATGGCCTCAGTGACTGCGGGACTGGGAACGGGCCAGCTCCTTCTCGGCGTCGCGCTGCTGCTTGCCGCGCCAGAAGAGACGCAGGGGCGAGCCTTCAAAACCCAGCCCCTCGCGGATCTGGCGCTCCACATAGCGCCGGTAGGTTTCGCCGAACAGCTTGGGATCATTGACAAACAGGGTGAAGCTGGGCGGCCGTGTGGCCACCTGGGTGCCGTAATAGATGCGCCCCTGGCGCCCACCGCGGGTGGTGGGCGGCGAGCGCCAGCGCAGCGCCTCCTCCAGCACCTCATTCACCACCGAGGTGGTGACGCGGCGGCGATGCTGCTCCACCGCCAGTTTCGCCAGGGGGAAGATGGCCGTGACCCGCTGGCCGGAGAGGGCCGAGGTGAACAGCATCGCTGCCCAGTCGAGGAAGTAGAGCTTGGCCCGCAACTCTTTCTCCATCGCTGAGAGGGTGTGGCTGTCCTTCTCGATGGCGTCCCATTTGTTCACCACCACCACGCAGGCCCGGCCCTCCTCCTCAATGCGACCGGCCAGACGCTGATCCTGCTCGGTGACGCCATCAAGGGCATCAATCACCAGCACGCAGACATCACTGCGCTCGATCGCCTTGAAGCTGCGGGTGATGCCGAAATATTCCGGGCCGTAATCCACACTGCGGCGGCGGCGGATGCCGGCGGTGTCCAGCAGTTTCCAGGTGTGGCCCTCGCGCTCGATCGTGGTGTCGATCGTGTCGCGGGTGGTGCCGCGGATCGGGCTGACGATCGCCCGGTTCTCACCGCAGATGGCATTGAGCAGGCTGGATTTGCCCACATTGGGCCGGCCGATGATCGCCAGTTGAATCGGCGCCTCCACCTCCACCTCGGGAGTGGCGGGCAGGAAGGTGATCACCTTGTCGAGCAGTTCACCGGTGCCGGCGCCGTGGATGGCCGAAATCGGAAACGGTTCGCCCAGGCCCAGGGTCCAGAAGTCGGCGGCCATGGCCAGACCCTGATCCGGCGATTCGCACTTGTTCACCGCCAGCAGCACCGGCACGCCCTGGCCGCGCAGCCATTCGGCAATCGAGGCATCGGCGGCGGTGTGCCCCTGCTGGCCATCGACGATCACCACCGCCACGGCCGCCTCGGCCAGGGCGAGGTTGGCCTGCTCGCGGATCTCTGGCAGAAACTCGCTGTCGTCGTCAAACACCAGCCCACCGGTGTCCACCACCCGGAAGGTGCGGTCACCCCAGTAGCCCTCCTGGTAGGTGCGATCGCGGGTGACACCAGGCTGATCGTGAACGATCGCCTCGCGGCTGCGGCAGAGGCGATTGACCAGGGTGGACTTGCCCACGTTGGGGCGGCCAATGATCGCAACGACGGGGAGCGCCAAGTCGGCTTATTCCTTCTACGTAACACGTTGTAAGACCCTACCGCCCGGTGGCGACTCAACCCACCAGCGGATCGCCCGGATGCCCGATCACCGGATCGGCGGGGGGCGCCAGCAGCGCGGGCAGGGGACCGTGCTCCGGCAGGGGCTCGCCGCGGTCGGCCAGGTGGGCCAGCAGCCAGCTCACCGCTGTGGCCCGGCGGGTGCGGCGCGGATAGAGCTCGCTGATCGTGTAGCCGGCGAAGCCCAGCTGCTCTTTGAGCAGTTGCTTGTGCTGCTTCGCGATCGAGCGGGTGAGGGCCACGCTGGCAGGCCGCTCGGCAATCAGCTGGGGCGCGAACGGGAAGGACTGCCGCCAACGGGCCTCCGTCGCCGGGCCCGCGCTCCAGGTGCCGGAGCCAGCGGGCTCATAGCCCAGGCGCGGCCAGATCAGTTCACACACGAAGCGATCGCTGGTGCGGTCGGCCAGCACCGCTTCCAGTAGCGCCCGGCTCAGGGGGAAGGAATCGGCGACGGAGGCGGCTGCCACGGGAGCTTGGGCCTGGGAGTCCACCCATCGTGATGCCAACGCGCCTTCCGATGGCGCCCTGTGGCGGGAAAAGAGACCGGCAAACCAAGGAGCGGCCGGGGCCTTCCGGGCCCCAGAGCTTGCCAGGGCTGCTGCTGCGACGTTGCCGGGCCGTCAGAACGGCTCGAACTGGCACAGGCGCGGTGTCACTCCCCGTGTTCAAAACCATCAGCTTTGGAGTCCCCGCGATGTCGCTGCCGGTGGAAGCCGCCAGGGGAGGCCCGATGGCGTGGATCGGGCGGGAGACAATGAATGCCGATGGTCGCCACTCCCTCCCCCCGCCTCAACCCCGCCAGCCCGGTGCCTGCCGCGGGCGCTGCGCCGCTGGGATCCGCTCAGGCGCCGGCCGCGCTGTTCCCCCAGGCGCTGCTGCTGCACGGCAACGGCGTCGAGCGCTCCCTGCGCTGCCGGGTGCTGCAGTCGCCGCTGGCGGGAGTGAGTGATCGCATCTTCCGCGAGCTGGTGCGGCGCTGGGCCCCCGAGGCCCTGCTGTTCACCGAGATGGTCAACGCCACCAGCCTGGAGCTGGGCCATGGGCGCCACAAGCTGGAGGATCTGGCCACGGAGGCGGGCCCGATCGCCGTGCAGCTGTTCGATCACCGGCCGGCGGCGATGGCCGAGGCGGCCCGGCGCGCTGAGGCGGCCGGTGCCTTCCTGATCGACATCAACATGGGCTGCCCGGTGAAGAAGATCGCCAGGAAAGGCGGTGGCAGCGGCCTGATCCGCGAGCCCGAGCTGGCGGCCCGCATCGTTGCAACCGTGGCGGCCGCCGTCGCCATCCCCGTCACGGTGAAGACGCGCCTGGGCTGGTGTGGCCTCACCGGCGACCCCGCCGCCGTCACCGCTGCGGCTGTGCACTGGTGCCGCCAGCTGGAATCGGCCGGCGCCCGGCTGCTCACCCTGCACGGCCGCACCCGGCAGCAAGGCTTCAGCGGCCGGGCCGATTGGGCGGCGATCGCGGCCGTGAAGCAGAGCCTGACGATTCCGGTGATCGCCAACGGCGATGTCAACAGCCCCGCAGCCGCCCGGCGCTGCCTGGAGCAGACCGGCGCCGATGGGGTGATGGTGGGCCGGGGCACCTTGGGCGCCCCCTGGCTGGTGGGTCAGATCGCCGCGGCCCTCGACGGCCGCCCCGTGCCGCCCACGCCGGGGCCCGCCGAGCGCCTGGACCTGGCGGCGGAGCAGCTCCAGGCCCTGCTGGCCAGCCGGGGTGAGCGGGGCCTGCTGATCGCCCGCAAACACATGGGCTGGACCTGCCAGGGCTTCGCCGGGGCGCCCCAACTGCGCCACGCCCTGATGCGGGCCCCCACCCCGGCCGCAGCCCTGGCCCTGTTGGCCCAGGCCGCCTCAGCTCTGCCCTAACCCAGCCCAGCCCTAACCCAGCAAGCCCTGGGTGAGCAGGTCGCGGGTGCCGGTGATCGCCTGCACCGCCAGCAGCACCGCCGTCAGGAAGGCGGCACTGACATGGAGCCTGCGCAGCCGTGGCCGCTGCTGGATCTCCGGCCGGGCCGCCATGGCGAACAGCAGCAGGCCCACCAGCAACGAGCCGCTCCAGTAGTGGGAGCCCCAGAAATCGGCGCCGAAGGGGTTGTCGCTGAGACGCCACACCTCCGGCTGAGCCCCCAGGGCCAGCAGAGCAGCCCAGCAGAGCAGGGCAAAGCTGGCCCGCAGGGCCGGGTGTCTGACCCGCCAGAGGGCCAGGCAGCTGCCGAAGGCTCCCGCCCCTACCAGCAGCAGCAGGGGAAAGCGCAGCGGCCCGGCTCCTGGCGCCGCAGCGGCCGCCTGGGGATCGGCGCCCACACTTAGAAATGACCAGAGAATCGCCACCAGCGTCAGCACCACCACGCCGGTGGTGACCCAGCGACCGTGATCCACATGCTCGGTGCCCACCGTGGGCGGCAGGGGATTGATGTCGAGTCGGCGCTCCCGCACCAGGATGCCCAGCCGGATCGTGGCGCCCACCACCGGGTAGACGAACAGGATCATCAACACCGGATGCAGCAGGGCCAGCCAGTCGAGCGGTGCCATCGCAGCGATCGGATCCAAGGCTCAGCTGGCGGCAGAAACTATGGAAGCACCGCGGGCCACCCCTGCCGCACCAGCAGCAGCGAGAAGTAGGGCTGCTCCTCGGCCGCCACCGCGGCGGCGGGCCCAAGCAGCTGATCGGGCCAGCCCACCCGCTGGGCGAACAGGGCCTGATCCAGCAGGCCCCGGGCCTCCAGGATCGGCCGCACCCAGGCCCAGCGATGGCCGAGCTTGAGCAGGCCCAGCACCCACTGCTGCCTGGCCGCCAGGGCCAGGAGCTCCTCCAGCGCTGCGGGGCTTTCAGGCGTGGGCCGGATCAACAGCCCCTCCTGCTGCAGCGCCAGAGGAAAGGCAGCGGCGGCGGCGGCGGCGGCCACGGCGCTGATCCCCGGCAGCAGCCGCACCGGGCAGCTGGGATGGTGCTGCTTCAGGGCCAGCAGCACATAGCTGCCGGTGGCAAACAGCGACACATCCCCCTCGCAGAGCAGCACCACGACCCGGCCGGCGGCCACTGCGGCGGCGAGCCGATCGGCGGCGGCCAGCCAGGCCTGCCGGCGCGGTTCGGCGCCGGCCACCATCGGGAACAGCAGCGGCAACAGGCTCTGCTCGGGCCGAATCCAGGGGGAGGCGATCGTGGCGGCCATGCCAGCCGCGCCTTCGCGCGCCACCGGATAGGCCACCACATCGGCCGCGGCGATGGCCCGCACCGCCGCCACGGTGAGCAGCTCGGGATCGCCAGGGCCCACCCCCACCAGGGTGAGGCCAGGCCCCAAGGACTGGGCAGGGAAGGACAGCTGCAGGGTCAGGGGAGGAAGCGCTGGTAGGCGGTGAGCCTGGCGGTCTGTTTCTAAGCGCTCTGTTTCTAAGCTGCCGCGATTCCTGTTGGGCTGCTAGCGATGAGTCTGCTTGCCATCTACACCGACGACAGCGTCTCCCCCCGGCTGATCAGCCAGGACGCCGAGTTGATTCAAAGGGAGCTGGCCGCCCGCGGTATCGGCTTCGAACGCTGGCCCGCTGCCATCGCCCTGGCCGCCGATGCCGACAGTGAGGCGATCCTGGCCGCTTACGCCGGCGACATCGCACGGGTCCAGGCGGATGGCGGCTATGGCACGGTCGATGCGATCCGCCTGGGCCCGGATCATCCCGATCGGCTGACCCTGCGGCAGAAGTTCCTGGCCGAGCACACCCACGCCGAAGATGAGGTGCGTTTTTTTGTGGAGGGCCGCGGCCTGTTCTGTCTGCACCTGGGCCAGGAGGTGCTGCAGCTGATCTGCGAGCGCAACGACTGGATCAGGGTGCCGGCCGGCACCCGCCACTGGTTCGACATGGGGCCAGCGCCCAGTTTCTGCGCCCTGCGCTTCTTCGACAACGCCGAAGGCTGGGTGGCCCAGTTCACCGGTGACAGCATCGGCGAGCGCTACCCGATGCTCGATGCCCTGCTGGCCAGCGCCAGCTGAGTGGGGCCCTCGGCAGCTCCGAACAGCAGCGGCCGCAGCCCCACGCCCCTGAACGTCCGCTCAGATCAGATCAGATCGGTGCCTTCACTGCCGGACAGGGGTTGGGGCCGAACATGCCGGTGAGCTTCTGGGTGCCCATGGTGAATACCTGCTGGGCCTGGGCCGCGCCACCACTGGCGGCCGCAGCGCTGAGCTTGCTGGCGAAGGTGGTGCAGGCCTGCTGCTGCTCGGCGCTGGGCCTGGTTGCGGGTGCCACTGCCGGGATGACCGCCGGGACAGTGGCTGGGGCGACGACGGCCGCAGCGGGGGCGACGGCTGAGGCGGGCGGCGCCAGAACCGGCGCAGCGGCGGCGGCAGCCAGCGGCGGCGGAATGTCGCGGCAAGGGTTCTCGCCGAACTTGGCCACCAGCGCCAGCACTCCCTGCTGATAAACCTGCTGGGCCATCGCCGGATTGGCACTTGCTTCCTTGAGCTTGCCCGCAAAGGTTTCACAGGCCTTGCGTTCCTGGTAGCGCCGCACAACAGGCCCGGCCTGGCCTGGGGCCGGCAGTAGGCAGCTGCCCAGCAGCAGCGCCATCAGCGCCGAGGTGTTGGCGGCAGCAGAACGCCGATGGAGGCTCGCCATCAGCCTGTGGGACTGGGCCTGGATGGTCGTTGTCATGGGATTCAAGGGCTCGAACAGGAACAGAAAGATTGGAGCTGGATTGGGCGAAGGCTGGCCCAACACCGTCACAAAGCTCACTAGCACAATCAGACAATGGACTCCAAGCCGGACAAGGCATGGGCCCAAGCCGAGCTTGGGCCACCGACAGGCAGGCCCCCGACCGACTCGAAGCTTCTGTCTCCACTTCCGGCTTTGACGCTGACTCGGCTGGCAGCACCCAGGTCAAGTCCAGGCCGAATCGCCACCGCCACCGTCACAGCCACCGTCACCGTCACAGCCACTGACGCTGTTACTGGCATCTCCACGGCCTTCGCCACCACGGCCTTCGACAGCACTGACTTCGCCACCACTGACTTCGCCAGCCTCGCCTTCATGTCAGGACCAATCCATAACATTCGTGATCGGCGGGGTTCACCAATCCCAGCCGCTGGCGCCAGTCCTGAACGGACCAATCCCAGCCTTCCTCCCAGCGCGCGGTGCACAGGGCGGCAGCGGTGAACCCGATGCTGGTGCCATGGCTGATGGCCCGGCTCATGGCCGGATAGCGCGGCAGCTGGAACCGATAGATCGAGAGCTGGGCCGCCTGGTTCAGGGACACATAGGCGGGAAAGCCGATCTGGGTGGCTGTGATCGCCAACACGCCACTTTCGCCTTCCTCAGTGGTGCCGAACCCACTCACCACATGGTGGATGTCGTGGGTGGTGGCGATCCGCTGGGTCAGCCAGCGGCCCTCGGTGTCGACGGGCCGCGGCCGAAAGAACTCGGCGTCGTAGTTGAAGCGTCGGATCAAGGTGGCGTAGCTGTGGCCCAGGCTGCCGGGGGGCATTTGGGCCAGCCGCTCCAGGTCGGGCTGCAGCGGTGGATACCGCTCATCCAGCATCGCCGCGCCGCCAGGCAGGGCGCGAAAACGATCGAGACATTGCTCCATCTGGGGGGTGTCCAGGAAGCTGTCCACCAAATCGGCAATCTTGTCGAGGGAGCCGCCGCTGCGGCCCACCGCCGCCAGGTTGCCCAGTTGGCGCAGGGCCTGCAGCGATTGTTGAAAGCGTTCCATCAGGGTGACAACAGGTGGATGTTCAAACTCCCGGGCCGTAGGCCACCGTGCAGGCGGCATCCAGCAACTGGGCGCGTATGCCGGTGGCCGCCAGGCCATCCACCCGGCCCAACAGGCAATCGCCGGAGGCCGTGAGTGCCAGCCCAGTGTTGATGTAGGTGAAGCTCACCCGGTTGTTGGGCAGACCCACCACGGAGGCGTAGTTGAGCTGATAAGGCGTGCCGGGAACCACGATCACCGCCGATGAAGTGGCCACCGAGGCATTGACCGCCGCCGTGATTGCCGCCGTACTGGCCACTCCGGCGGCTGCAGCCCAGGCAACCGGGGTGGCGCCGTACCAGCCGTAGCTCCAGGGACGGGCCGCCCAGTAGCCACCGGCGTTCCAGGCGGGGTGGTACACCGCAGCGCCATACGCGGCCCCCGGAGCCCTGGTCAGACCCACACCAGGCGCACCCCAGCCGGCACCTGGACGCACGCCGGCACCGGAGTAGGGACCACCGACGCCGCCGTAGCCAACTCCAGCCCGGCCAGCCCCAGCACCGGGCCTCACGCCGACTCCGGAGGCGGGACCACCAAGGCCGCCAGGGTTGGGACGGGCTGCCGCCACCTGGGACAGCAGAGGGAGGCAAAGCAAAACCAGTCCTGCAGGGGCAAGACGGGAGAGAAACCTGGAATTGGTCATGGGGCTTTCACGGTCGGACTGGTGGCGCTGAATGAAATGGCTGGCGATCAGCTGGCTTCGCTGTCCATCGTCTGGGCCTCAGTGGTGTTGCCGGCGGCGACGGCCAGCTGCCGCTTGGACGCCCAGAGGGCACAATTCTGGTTCACGGTCAGGGCCCTGCCCTGACTGCCCTTGGCGCTGCAGTCAGGGCAGTCGCTGCAGTCAGGCAGAAACAGCAGCAGGGGCTTCATGGCAGGAACAACTGAACACGAGATCCAGGGAGAGTGAAATCAGCCATTCCGCCGAACCTCACCCAACCCATGCACTCTGGCAGCGGCCAGCGAGCTGCAAGGCCATCTCCAACTATTCCCCTCCCAATTGGGAAGGGACCAGCTTGGGTGATGGGGCGCACGGCGGTTTCCTGGCCTAAAACCACTGCTGATTTGCTCCAAAATACCAATCCTTGCCACCAGCTTGCTTTCCATGAAGCAAGAATAAATGCATGGCCATGTCCCTGCCATACTGTGAAAATCACAGCCAAGCAAGTTCAGTAACAATACCTACTCAGGGCAAAGCTAAGGCGCCAAGGCAGAGCCAGGTAGCTCCATTGGGAGAGTCGGGCACCGATGCCAGCGGATAAAGCGCTTCAGGTCAGCAAGCACCCGGCGCCCCAGCAGCCCGGCGGCCTGCGTTCATTCCTGAAGCCAATGTCGAGTTGCTATTTCAGGCTGTCAATTCAGGCGATGGAGTTCCGCTCTCCAGACTGGCAGCAACGGGCAAAACAATTCCTTTCAACAAGTCAGAGGCCTCAATGACAAGCAATCATGAACACATCTGGCCAGGCGGCAGTTATCAAAGCGCCACGTCACCTCTTGATCCTTCCCTGATCGAGCTGGCGGTGAAGAACTCCGGTCAAACGGTGAGGCGCGCCTGCGCTTCCCATCTGCATCGATTGCATTCGAACCTGTCCCAGGATCAAATGCTCAATCAGATCTGCCAGGATTGCCCGGCAAGATTTTATATCGCCAGCCAGGTGCAACGCCAGGAAGGCGGTCCCCATCAGCCATCCTGAAACGAGTGCGGTAGTGGTGATTCCAGGTCATGACAGGTAAGGGTCAATGACGCAGAACTCAGTCTCAGGCCAGTGAAATCCGAAGGAGCTGCGGCGCTAGCCCTGGCAGGTATCAGCGCAATTGGTCTGGAGAATGCCGTGCATCTGTAGTGCTTGGAGCAATCACTTGGCAGATCTTGTCTAAGGCCAATTGGCTTTTTTGGGCATGCCCGACTTCAGCGATCAGGTGGCCTGCAAGCTCACGCCCAGCATTCCGGCTATGGAGGCAGCGTACAGTTCGGAGCTGCTGGCGGCATCCGCGGGGCGACCATACAAAAATCCCTGCAGATAGTGACAACCAAGCCGTCGTAGGATCTCTCCCTGCTTGAGGGTCTCCACCCCTTCGGCCACCACCTCGATTCCCAGGGAACGGGCCATGCGAATCACCGTTTCCACGATCACTTCATCCTCCGGGTCATGACCCAGTCCATCGACAAAGCTGCGGTCGATCTTGAGGATACCCACAGGAAATCGCCTTAGATAACGAAGGGAGGAGTAGCCCGTGCCGAAATCATCAACCGCCAGTCTGATGCCGAGATTCTTGATTTCGGCGATATTGGTGAAGGCCGAGGCTACATCTTCCACCAGAGTGGTTTCAGTTATCTCCAGAAACAACTGATTGCCAGGGAAGCCCGAGCTGGTCAGCACCTCACGGATGCGCAGGGACAGCAGGGGATCCGCCAGGCTGGTGGCCGAAATATTCACCGACAGGCGTGGCAGCAGGCCATCGCGGGCCCCACTCCAGCGACAGATCTGCAGGCAGGCATCTTTGAGAACGGCGGCATCCAGGTCTCGCAGCAGCCCAGCTTCCTCCGCGATGGTGATGAACACTGCCGGTAGCAGCAATCCTCGCTGCGGATGCTGCCAACGGGCCAGGGCCTCGAAACCCACCACCGTGCCATGGACGGCCGAGATGATGGGCTGGAACCAGGCCTTGATCTGGCCCGCCGCCAGGGCAGCTCGCAACTCCTCCTCGATGCGGGCCCGTTCCTGTAGTTGCTCGCGCAAGCTGGCATCGAAACAGGCGAAGCCGCCCAATCCCTGCTGCTTGACGCTGTACATCGCCAGATCCGCGTTGGCCAGCAGTGTTTCCGGATCATCCCCAGCCTCCGCCAGGGCGATGCCGATCGAGCCTGAAGACGGTAGACCTCGCCCCTGCACCTGCAAGGGCAGATGTAGCTGCTCGAGGATGCGGCCAGCCAGAGCCTTGGCATCGGCCTGCTCCCGCACCTCGGCCACCACCACGAACTCATCCCCGGAGATGCGGCCCACCAGATCCCCTTCCCGCACAAGGGCGCTCAGGCGTTGACCCACCTGACGCAGCACTTCATCGCCGGCGGGATGGCCGTGCAGATCGTTGATCTGTTTAAAGCGATCGAGATCAATGAACAACACCGCCGTATGGCGACCGGACGGCGCCGGCGCGGCGAGCCGCTCCGCCAGGTGAGCCAGCAACAGCCGCCGATTGGGCAATCCGGTCAGGTGATCACAGGTGGCCTCACGAATCGCCTGCTCCTTGGCAACCTGTTCGGCCCGCAGGGCCTCCTGCTCGGCCTTCACTGCCGCCAGCACCTTGGTGCTGAGCTGAATGCAGCGACCCATCCCCCGCAGTAAGGCCCGCTCCTCCAGATTGAAACCCTCGCGGAAGCGCCCCACCACCAACAGCTCTCTGGTGTTCAACGGTGCCCAGAAGAGATGGAGCAGGCCACTGTCCAGGGTGAGCTCGGTGGCGGCGGTGGCGGCAATGGCCAGCAGGGCTGGCTTCTCCTGCCGACTCAGGCCGCTGCAGAGCTCATAGTCACCGTCCTGAAGGATCGCCATCACCTCGGCGTCAACGGCCTCCCCGACCCGGGTCACCACATCGCGCAGAGCCGTTGGGCTTTCAACCGTGAAGGCCGCCAGGACCTCTGACAGCAAATGGAGCGACCACGGCGCTGAGCTCATGCAAGCGCCAGGGCTACCACGGTTTGGTTGTGCAGGCCTCCAGACCCTTCCGTACGGGCAATCTCGCCATAGGTGTAGAAGCCACCCACCGACACCCCTGGCTTGACGGTGGGCAAGCGCAGGCTTTGATCGAGCAGGCCCGCCTGTTCGAGCAGGGATTTACGGGCGACGCACTCGAGCAGCATGAAGCCGCGAGCCGGCATGCCGTGGAGCGACTGTTCGGCCAGGGCGCAGACATCGGCGGTGGCCTCCAGCACCGAATGACAGCTGCCCTTCATCAAATAAGCCATCGCCCCCTGGGGAACTTCGGCAAAGATCGTCAGCGTGCGCTTCTCATAGTCAGCACCATAGACGTAGCGTATTTCGGTGCGATTGCGGCGGGCGATTCCAATTGGACGGGTGTGGGCAAAAGCAAAGAAAGCCTTTGGGTCGCTTCTGACCTCCTCGGGGGCCCCATAGGCATCCAAGTAGACGTCCAGGGCTGGACGATCATCGAGGCTGGCCAGGGTCGTGCCAGAGCTGCCGGTAACCAGCATCGGCTCACTGAGTGGCTCCCAGCCATGGGCGATGCCGATCGCCATGGGTGAATCAGAGGTGATCGCTGCCGCGACCACGGCGTTGGTCAGCAGATCCCCTTCGTGGATCTGGCGCGTGGACTGCAGGGCCATGTCATCACCGGCACAGCCGCCCATCAGGGGCACCTGGGCTCCGCAGGCGTCGTAGGCGCCCCGCACCACCTCCATCTGGTCGCCGCAGAGACCATCGGCCAACAGGAACAGAATCGTGTGCTGCTTGCGCTCGAGTTGTTCAATGCACTGAGCGGCCTCAAAGGCGGCATCCCGCAGTCCCTTCTGGGCGTCGCCCTGGCCGAAGCCGGTTGTGACCGCAAAGCCATCGCCGCCCAGGGCCCAGATCAGCAGCCCACCGGAGAGGGCGTGATCGCGCACCAGCTCGCCGGACGTGGAACAGCCAATGACGTCGCCATCGCCCAGGGTCTGCTTGACCCGACGGGAAATCGCCGCCAGGTCATGGGCGGGAGAGCAAAAAATGATGGCCAGCCGGGGAATCCCCACCGCCAGCACCGGCTCCAGGGCCTCCTGCACGGCACGGTCTGGATCTTGATCGATTGAACTGCCAACGCGAATCCAGCGCCGTGCGGCCTCATCGAGCGCAGCATCAGGCCGTTCCGCGTCATGAACCGCAGGGGCAGCGTCAACGGTGTCGGTCTGATGGACGGTTGACATACCAGGCCTGCGTTTAGGAGTGTTAGCTCAGCCTGCCTGTAAAGCGCCTGAGCCGCCGTGAACTACAAACGAAAAGTTAACGCTTTCGGCTACGGCGACGACGGGACGGGACTGGCCTAAGCCGGTATCAGGTCCTGACGGCCTGGCTTGTTGCGCCTCAAATGGCGCATCAAGGTAGATAGCACCGCCATCTCTTGAATGGACCCACTCACAAGTAAGTAACCATTTCTGATGACGACGAATCCAGTCTAAATGGCTTTGGGGAGGAGCTTATTTGCCCTGGTGAATGTTAGAAGGCCACCATAGGCCTGGGCAGCAAGATATGCGTATGTTTCTCGATTGTAGGACAAATTTCGGCATTCAAGAGTGATCTGCTTTCCAGGAGCAGGCATATCCCAGTCTAAGGCAAGGCCCCAGGCGCGAAAGCCCGTGGACCATGGTGCCCATGCATAGAGCTCGCTCACGAGAAGAGAAGGAATCAGTATGCATATCTGCATCAGCTTTCCCGCCATCCCAGGTCTTCAAATCTTGCATGCTGGATGCAGCAAGCCGTTCACAGCCTCAGCCGTTGAACTCGATTGAATCAGCCCCCTCATCAGCATTGGCCCCAGCCGTGGACAGCAGAAATACCCAATCTCCTGATTGAGGGTGCCTGTGATGTGCTGTTCCATGTCATTGGCGGTCAACTGGCCTGGATCTCCGATTCGATCGAGGCTCTGCTGGGCTGGCGTCCGGAGGAACTCCATCATCTGTCCCTCGATCATCTCGCTCACCCAAGCGAGCCTGCGGCCTTGCGGGCTCTGGTGCTGGCAGCGGCAACTGGCAAACAGGCCGAAGCTGATGCCCGCTTAAGACATCGTGATGGCCACTGGCGTTGGGCCCACATCTCCCTGGCACCCCGAGGTGATCCAGCGGTAGCGATTGGGTGCCTGCGTGACATCCACGGGCAAGTGGCGCAGCGCCAGCGGCTGGAAGCCTCCTACCGATCCCTGGTCGAATCGGAGGCTCGCTACCGGCTGCTGGCGGAGAACGTTGCTGACGTGCTGTTTCAGACCGATCCCAGCGGCGTTCCCACCTGGTTCTCCGCCTCCCTGACCGAGCTGACAGGCTGGCTACCGATGGAATTGATCGGCCAACCGCTGGAGCTGATCGTTCATCCCGACCATAGGCCGCTCTACCGCGCGGCCTTGACGGCATTGGGCGGCGCTGGCCCGCAGCGGTTTGAGCTGAAACTGCGCTGCAAGGACGGCCACGACACCTGGATGGTGATCAGCCTCCGCCGGCTCGATGACGGTGACGGAAGACCCATCTGCATGGTGGGCGGCTGGCACGACAGCAGGGGAGTAGCCCAGAGAGGGGAGCTACTGGTGCCAGCCTGTCGCGAAAAGGTCGAATCTGAAGATCTACTTGAGAAGGTGGTTGATCATGCCGCCATCGGCCTATGTCTGATCTCACCAGACGATGGACATCTTGTCAAAGTCAACCCCGCTCTGTGCAAGATTCTCAGCCGTGATGAGAAATCACTCCTCCTCAGCAGCTGGCCAGAATTGGCCCATCCGGAGGATCGCAATGCAGACTGTGGCTTGATTGAGGAGATCAAAGCTAACCACATTCCCTCCGGTCGTCTGGTTAAACGCTTGCTCAGGACCAATGGTGAAAGCATCTGGGGCGATCTCTCCATTTCCTGCATCCGCAACGACGACCAATCAGTGCGTCTTCTTATTGTTCAAATTGTTGACATCAGTGAACAGAGAGAATCTTCGTTCAAAGCCGCCGAGAGCCAGTCGCTGCTAAATACTATTCTCAGCCATATCGCAGTCCATGTCTACGTGAAGGACCGAAGCGGTCGCTATTTATATGTCAACCGGCGAGTTGCGGAGATGGTCGGCTGCCCAGCTCATGAAATCGTGGGAAAAACGGATGCGGCTTTCTTTGCTGCCGATCTCGTCGCCGCAGTCGCGGCTGTTGAAGAAGAGGTGTTCCTCTCGGGCAAACCGATTCATCGTGAAGAGACTATCCTCACTGCCTGCGGCGAAGAGCGCACTTTCCTGGTTGGAAAAGTGTTATTATCTTGCCAAGGTCAGGCTGACTGTTTGATTGGCTATGCAACCGACATCACAGCGCTGAAACGAGTTGAGCAGGCCCTGAGGGAATCGGAACAGCATTACCGCCTACTGGCGGAAACCTCCAGTGATGTGGTGTTACTCCTTGATGTTGATGGTCGGATCAGCTGGGTATCACCGAGTTTGAGGGCAGCCCTGGGTTGGCAACCAGAAGAGTGGAGGGAGCACTCTTATGCCTCTTTTCTCACCTGTCAAAGCGAGACACTGCAGTATCGAGAGAAACAGGAGCGACTTCGCCGTGGAGAGTCCATCATTGCTAGGCAACAAGTCTTAGCTAAAGATCGACAGGTTCACTGGATTGAGACCCACGTCAGTCCTTATCGGGATGGTCCGGCTAAGATTTCCGGCAGTGTGGCCCGTTTTCGTGTAATCGATGAGGAAGTGGCCTTTGAAGAGGCCTTGCGCCGCAGTGAAGAACATTATCGCCTTTTAGCGGACAACGCCCTGGATTTGATCTGGACGATGGAACAGGATGGAACAATTAGCTACATTAGCCCGTCAGTAGAGAGGCTATGGGGATTTACGCTTGCAGAAGTTTTATCCCAACCATTAGATCAGATCGTGACACCACAATCCGCAGCTTTGTCGACTAACTACCTCCAGCAGCTACAGTCTGCGGTCGCTTCTGGTAAGAAGCTGGAAAATTTTCATGCAGAGCTGGAGTATTATTGCAAAGATGGCCGCACCACCTGGTG
Organism: Synechococcus sp. UW140; assembly: GCA_945872185.1. Lineage (GTDB taxonomy): Bacteria > Cyanobacteriota > Cyanobacteriia > PCC-6307 > Cyanobiaceae > Cyanobium. The sequence goes on from CAMBZX010000022.1 coordinate 15,772, forward strand.
TGAGGTGATCGCCATCCCGCTGCTCGATCAGCAGGGGTCTTTTGTGCAGCTGCTTGGTAGCAGCCGCAACATCCAGGAACGTAAGCTCCACGAGCTGGAACTGCAACAGGCATGCGATCAGGCTCAGGCTGCGCGGCTTGATTTGGTTGAAGCTAACATAGCTCTCTCAAGCGCCAATACGAAGCTGCAAGAGCTTGCTACTACGGATTCGCTGACGGGCATCTCCAATCGCCGCACCTTTGAAACCAGGCTCGATGAAGAAATGGCGCGTAGCTTTCGCTATGGCAGTGCCTTGAGCCTGGTGATGTTCGACATCGACAACTTCAAGTCAATTAACGACAGCCATGGCCACCAGGTTGGCGACGAAGTTCTGGTTGAGGTCTGTCAGCGAATCAGCCGCCACTTGCGTCGGTCAGACATCCTGGCTCGCTGGGGCGGCGAGGAATTTATGGTGCTACTGCCCCACTGCAATGCCGTTAAAGGTAGAAAGCTTGCTGAAAAACTCAGGAATTTAATCGTCAACCAGCCAATCGGACTCGTGCAATTTGCAAGTGCCAGCTTTGGCGTGACCCAGCTGCAAGCGGGAGAGGAACGCGATCACCTGCTGCAGCGCCTGGATGGGGCCCTGTACCAAGCCAAGGCCTTGGGTCGCAACCGGGTCGTCCAAGCTTGAGCCACGGTTAACAGTTCTTCACATTAAGATTGTCAGATAAACCGGCGGCTTCGGCGACATGGTCTTTTCTCTCGTCTACACGATCTGCTTCGCGGCCATCCTTTGCGGTTCCTTCGCCTTGATGCGCAGGGGATATTTCGCTGCGAACAGCCTCCCATCTGCCCGAGCCAACAGGCACCCAGAAGCTCCGATGCATGGGGAAGCTGTTCTTTATGTGGACCTCAACAGAGAGCGTTTGGAGCAACTCTACCAACAGCCCTCTTGATTTGGTATTTCATTCCTTGCTTGGTTTGGGATGACACAGAAATTGATGCACATCTGACGACAAGATCAATCTGTCCTTTATTTAGTGAAACCAGACATTATAAGCTTTATAATAGATTGCCAAAATTTGCCGCAGGCTAATCAAACCTATTCTTATTTTGCTTTATCACTGTTATCTGCATCGCAGCTTGTTTATAGCGGGTATTGAAAGAATTGATGGTTAGCGATCTGCTGACTAATGTCTTGATTCAAAAATCATTTGGTGCTAGTCGGGTGCATTGCATCTCGAATGATGCGAGATTTGTGTTGGGGGTATGTGTAACGCCAAGAGTGTGAGGTCGTCAAAAGATTCAGCACTATCGATATGCAGCCTGACATGCTCAACAACAGTACTAATGATAGATTGGGCACTTAAGCTGTCTCTTGATGCATTCAATAAAAGCTTTTCTAATGAATGTAACCCCCATGATGTTCCTTGGTTTGATCGTGCGTCTAGCAAGCCATCTGTATAAGCAAAAAGAAGGTCACCAGGAAGAATTTCAATGGTTTTCGTTGCAAATTTTGCTCTTGGAAATATACCAATTGCTGGTCCAGTCACATCTAATTTCATTAGTCCAGTTGAACTCAGCAGTAAAGGCTGTTCGTGCCCAGCAGTAAGATAAGAAAAAGATTGATTTGATGCCTTATAAGCACCGATGAAAACAGTTGCAAACATAACGGAATCTGCATGATTTTCTGCCATGTAGTCGTTAACAAGAGTGGCTACGGAGGAGAGGATTTTGCAACTGTCTTGCGTAGGATCAAGTGAAAATCGCTGCAAGCTATAACGAAGAAGACTTCGAAATACACTCATATAAAGAGCAGAGCCGACACCCTTATCGCAGACATCAGCAATAACAACGATGGTAGTATTATTGATTACGAGGACATCATACCAATCGGCTCCAACTTCAAGAGCTGGATCCGTGAATACAGCTAAGTCATACAAGTTAGAGGTCGGCAGTTCTTTGATAAGAAAATCTTGGTGAATAGATCGAGCGGTTTCAATCTGTCGTGCGGTGACTGCTAATTGAGTCTGCGATATAATTAACTGTTGAATATGGGCGGCCGTTTGACTGATATCTTCCAGCAAATCTCCCATTTCATCTTGACGAGGGGGTGGGAGATGCAAGGCAAAGTTACCATTGCGAATATCTCGAAGTGCTTGTCCAGCCATATGAAGTGGCGTTGCAATACGCTTGCAAACTAAAAAAGTGGCCCAAGTGATTAGAATAAGTGTTAGGCCTTGAAGGAAAACTACCTCTCTTAGACGCGCATAGAGCAAACTAAATGCTAGTTGTTTGTCTATGACGCTAACTGAAGTCCATTCGCCGCCTGGAATCTTTCTTACAAATGCGAAGTACTCAACTCCTCGGAGGCTTATCTGTAGAAAATCTTTGGGCTTGGAAGCATGTGATAATTTGATGAAGGGACCCCAAGGACCACTAAGTATTTCTTTCGTAGAAAGCATTGATACATGGTTTAGCTCTGATGTCGAAGGAAAAACAATATGTCCACTGCTGTTGATCAGAAAAAAAGCTCTACCATGGTAAATATTTTTTTCAGGATTAATAAAGTTAGAGCGGGATTGGCTTGCTACTCCAGTGCTCTCTGGATCTATGAATTCTAATCTATTTAATCCAAAATCCTTGCCAAGATTGGTAAGCCTTAGGCAGAATGAGACAACTCCGCTTGGATTTGAGTTGATTAATAGTTGTTTGGCGTTTAAGTAAGTATAATATGGAGTTGCGGCTACTAGGCATCCAGTACGCTCAATCATGGAATCCAAAACCGTAAATGAAAGTTTCCCCCTAAGTGCCTCTTGAAAGTAGCGACGTGACAGAATTTCTTTTGCTGTAGGATATGAAGAAGCTTTGCTGCCTGTAGTCGCAAGAAGATTTCCATATCGGTCCCAAATACGCCATACCCTGTGAGGATAGACCTTGTCTGCAGTTGCAAGAACATTCTTGAAGCGACTACGATCGTCTCGACGCAGCGCAGGGGCGTAAGCTATTAGCTCAAGGCTTTTCCTCACTTCTTCTTGCCATCGCTCAACCGCAAACGCAAGATAGTTTGATTCAGCTTCGAGTTGGGCTTGAACTTTGATCTCGAATGTTCGTATACCAGCACTGAAAAGTATCGAGTTGCTGACTGTAAAAGAAAGTGTAAGAAGTGATAAAACGGTAAATGTTATTTGAAACTGTAGGCTGCGTGGATGCAGAGCAATATTTCCAAGCTTAAATGTTGAAAAATTGGGCCACTTCATATACTTGAAAGCTGCATCCTCAGTCTATAAATATTTTGATTGTTACGCCATTGGTATCTAGCATCATCAACTGATTGCTGGACAAGAAAGAGGCCAATTCCACCAATTGGACGCTCACTGATGGGCAAGTCTTTTGGGATTTCCCTGGGTTTTTCAAGTTTGGGGTCAAATGGGGGGCCATTGTCCTTAATAGTTATCTCGAACCAGCTACAACACTCTGCATGAGCAACTGCACTCGTGATACTTATTATAATAGCCGCTTGATTCTGCGAGGGGCTTTTTGTCTCTCGCATCATGTTAGATAGTATTTCTTCTGCAGCCAAACGCATGCCATAGGATTTTGGGGAATCGTTCAAATGACGAATACTCTGGGCGGAAACGAAATCCATCAACAATTCCCAAGAATCCATTGTTGCTGGGGCTTCAATGAAATCTAGCGCAGAAAAATCAGTATTGGCATTCACGTTAGATTATATTGCGTCGATAGAAGAATGGCTAGGCACGAGCAGTACGGCTTGGGTCAAGCCTGTTTTCACAATGACATCGGCAATCGAATCTGCTGCTCCTATTAAGATTAAACGCGATTCATGAGGCATTTTCTGTTTGGCAAATACTAATGCCCTTAAACCTGCGCTACTTAAGAACTCAAGGGAGCTCATCTCGATCCGAAGTTCAGGAATTGATGCCAAGTCAAGTTGCTTTAAAGTTTCAAAGAAAGAAGGCGCAGTTTTTGTGTCTAATTCACCTTCTAGAGTAATAACATGGTACGAATCATTCGATACTGAGGCAATCGTGAGAGTCATGGTCGTGTTAGAGATAAAGAAATAGAGGGAGGGCCTTGCAGCTACAAGGCAGCAGAGGCACAGAGAATTGCAACAGATCTGTCGCGTAGGAGCAGACCATTATCCTCTACAAATGGTTGAAGCGTATCTTGAGCTGGATTGTCATCGTCACCAGTATTGAAACAGATTCGCCAAGAATAGCCATGAGGTGCTTCGGGGAGCTCAAACCAGCTCGTGTAGTGAGCCATGTTGGCTGCTACGTAAACAATATCGCAGTTTTGTTCATCTTGTGCGAAATTTGCTGACATCATCCATGCCAATTGACAGGATTGTTCGGACCAGTTTGGATTCCATGCCTCTGTACCGTGGAAGCTGAAACTTGGCAATAGACGGCTACCGCCATTTTCGAAGTGGTTGACACGTAGAGCTGGATGGCTGTGTCGGAAATGAATGAGAGCGGAGACGAAATGATAGATGTCTGTATTCTTTTCAAGCAACGACCAATCAACCCACGAAATTTCTGAGTCTAGGCAGTAGGCATTATTGTTTCCATGTTGTGAACGCCCAAACTCATCGCCCATGAGAATCATGGGAATGCCCCGACTTGTTAGGAGAATTGCCATCGCATTCAACATTTGACGTTTGCGCAGCAAAAGTATTGAGGGATCTTCTGTCCAGCCTTCCGCACCACAATTCCAGCTATAATTATCATCGCCGCCATCACGATTTTCTTCGCCATTGGCTTCGTTGTGCTTTTCGTTAAATGATACAAGATCGGCCAGGGTAAAACCATCATGACACGTAATGAAGTTCACCGATGTTGCAGGAGAACGTCCACTGTGACGATAAAGGTCAGGAGATCCTTGAACACGTTGAGCAAGCTCTCCTACCATTCCGGAATCGCCCTTAAGGAAGCGACGAGCACAATCACGATATTTGCCATTCCATTCTCCCCATCGTCCAAATGCAGGAAAACTTCCTACTTGGTATAGACCGCCTGCATCCCAAGCCTCTGCAATTAACTTACAAGAAGAAAGGATTGGATCAAACGCGAGTGACTCCAAGAGTGGAGGATTTGATAGTGGTGCCCCCCAAGGGTCCCGACCAAGAATTGTAGCCAGATCAAAGCGAAAACCATCAATATGATACTCTGCAGCCCAGTATCGTAGACAGTCTAGCACGAGTGATCGCACTACTGGATTGTTGCAATTAAGAGTATTACCGGTGCCGCTGAAATTAAAGTAATATCCCTCAGGAGTGAGCATATAATATGTCTTATTGTCCAAACCCTTGAAGGAGAGAGTCGGGCCTCTGTCATTCCCTTCAGATGTATGATTGAACACAACATCAAGGATAACTTCGATGCCAGCTTTATGCATCATCTTAATTAATTGCTTAAGCTCGTCCACTTGCATGCCATAGCGACCGGATGCCGCATATGCAGCCTTAGGTGCGAAAAAACCAAGAGTACTATAGCCCCAAAAGTTATAGAGTTGTTCGCCAGATTCTGGATGCAACTTTGAGTTTTCAAATTCATCGAACTCGTAAATGGGCATCAATTCAACCGCATTTACTCCAAGCTCTTTGAGGTAGGAGATTTTCTCTGCTAGTCCAGCGTATGTTCCTGGATATTTAACGCCCGAAGTATCTGATTTCGTGGCACCGCGTACATGCGCTTCGTATATAATAAGATTTTCAGGGTTGATTTCAAGTGGGCTTTCGCCCTCCCAGTCAAAATCATCGAAGCTCACCCTGGCTCTATAGGGATAAAGGCTTTGCCAATTTGGTTCGTTACCCCACACATCCCTGCCTGAAATTAATCGAGCATATGGATCCATAAGTACTTTGCTGGTGTCAAATCTATGACCAGCTGCAGGATCAAAAGGCCCATCAATCCTGTATCCATATTCTAGCTCTTCATAGTCTAGCCCAAAAACAATCATACAAAAAACGTCACCGATTCTATAATTTCTTGGAAACTGTAATTCGGCGAATGGTTGGGCCTCTCCGCGTCGGAACAAGACTAATGTACATGCAGTCCCTGCCGATGTATAGATGGAGAAGTTTAGACCATTTGGAACATGAGATACACCAAAGGGCAGTGGCCTTCCTGGACGGACTTTGAGCCCACTAATTTCATCAGTTGGCAGCGAATCGATACGCTCAATCATTGTGCTCATCAGGCTACTGGTAGTGAAGTGAGATTGGGATAAATGGTGAAATAATCATAGAAACCAGTGACCTTCATTGTGTCTGCGATCTCACTGGCAATCCCTACCAAGGCCAAATCTACACCCATATCGACAGTACGTCGATGTAGCAATAGCAGAGTACGCAGGCCGGCGCTGGACATAAATGGCACTCCATGTAGATCGAGTGCGACAGGCATTCCATCCACTAGCTGTGAATCTATGAATTCCCGAAGTTCTCCGACTGTTTTTGAATCAACTTGCCCAGTCACTTTAATTGCCTGCCATCCATTAGCCAATGATTTTTCAAGTTGCATGACTAGTTTGAGTTTGGCAGAAGGGTGACTTTGACGTTGAGGCGTTGTTTTGAGACTGGTAGCGTGACAAACAGTTTATCTGGATCGTAATCTTCATATTGTTCGCCGTCGATTGTACAAGCAACAATACGGACACTACCGGCCTTCAGCATGTCTGGAGCAACTCTGAGGATACGATTTTGGAAGCCGTTAGCTAAGGGCTTGAAATAGAGATCAAGAGGGCGCTTTTCTATCATTAAATCAATATAGACTGTTGAGAGGAAGCATAGCTCAGTGGAATGGTATGCGCTCATTGAGTGGCTACCTTTGAATCGCTCAGTACCCATTAAGAAAGGAATGCCATTCGCAAGAACATTGAAGTAGACACCGCCGTCATTGTGATCAAGAAAAAATGCGTTGTAAAATGCTGCAGACTCATCCGCATACTGCTTGTATTTAGAGTTCGAAGGAATATGTCCTTGTAGAATTAGATAGGCTAGAATACCTTGTTCTTGTTGCCACCATGCTTTGCGATCATGCCAAGCGTATCGATGAAACTTTTGACCGGGTTCACGGACTCGCTCCACAACGTCATACCAGCCGAAGCGTTGGAGATCGTAGCCAACTTCAGGCATTAACGCGGCGATTTTTTCAGCTAATTTTAGATAAATCTCTTTTGGATTTATCGCCTGAAAACGCATCAAATTCCATGCAATCTTCAGGTTATGGCCAACCACTGCGCGGTTTTGTTGCCAGCCCCATGTTTGGTCTTTTGACCAATCGTCAAAAAACTTTTCCTGTACGAACGGACTATTTTCATAGTCAGGAAAATGTTTGGCTATGATATCGAATGTATCTTCTAGCATGTCTTTGTAGCGCGGCTCTTCAGTTGCAAGCCATAAATTAATTAAATATGCAGGTGCGTGGTCTCCTACAGAGTTCCAGTTTTTTTTGGCTTTATTGCGTCCCAAGGAGTCGTCATGAGCACTTAACGTAACTGCATGTACATGAGAGTAATAGCCTCCTTTATCCTTATCTCGAAAGCACTCGTCAAAAAGATCGATTGTTTTAGATGCATCATCTAGAATTTGCGGATCACCATTCAACCTGTATGTTTGTACAGGTCCCGCTAGGGCGTAAATTTGTTCATATGCAGGAATGCAGTCATAATCATCTCCAAATTCGGAAACTAATAACTTCTGCTCTTGCCCCCCGGCACTGACTTTTTGGCCATGATACCAATAAATTAGGTCCGTATCTGTATCGACAAAACGCATTTTTTCGCGTAAATAGTCTGTTCCTTTTTCAGCGGCCTCGAGATATTCATCTTTACCTGTTAACATATAGGCACTGGCCATGCCATACACCATTCGAGATATGGTGTCTGTTTCCTGTAGATAGTCTGAGTCTTTCTTGCCTCCAGTAAGGCTAATTAAAGTTCTGTAGTTTTTGTAATTAATCTCGTCGTTAGGTGCGTTAAATTGCCATTTGAGATAAGAGGCCGCAATAGAGTCAATTTGGCTTATCCACCAGCTCTTTTCTTTGTAACGATATTCATCTATTCCTTCGCCGGCAAATACAATATAATTTATATCGAAGCTTATGGTCTCCTCGGGAAAGAAGGTTCCATATACGAATACCATTTGGCCAGGAACTAATAATCTGTCGAGTTCTTGGCCGCGATCTATCCAATCTTCCTGTAGATTTTGTGTCTGTTTAGCATAGGTGTTGTCGGTAAGTTTACCTCGATATTTTCGCCCGTCAGATGTTGCCAGGTCAACAATCCTTTCTGAAATATTATAACCTGTGACGTAGCCTGAGATCAAGTCTGAAAAAGGAAAGTCGAGGCAATTCATAGTTGTTACTTTTGTCTTTTAATCCTAGGTGTGAGGAAGCGAGTTTCAGAGTTTTTGAATTGTCTCAAGAAATAAATCGTTGAATTTATCTACTGCACCTGGATGACGACCTGTGATCAGTAGCCCATCGCTAAGTATCTCTACCGTTTCGCCATCTTCAATCATAACTTTCCCGCCAGCATTCTCAACATCGCAAACAATGTTGTGTGCGCAGGTAACCATTCGTCCTTTCAGAAGCTTGGGATCTGCACAGAATAGCCAAAGTGAATGGCAAATTGTGCCAATTGCAAGTTTGCCAGCATCCATTCTCTTCACTGCGTGCCTTAGTAGTTCAACTGCTGGCGCCTTATTCTCACCAACTGAAAGCTTTGCTTCATAGCGAAGGCGATCCATGGCATACCCGCCAATCAGAATCAGTCCTTTATATTCATTGAGATCAACTTTGCTAACACATAGACTGACCTTGACCTTACTTTTTTTGTCATTTCCTTCGAACTCTATCGATTCATTGCCCCAAAGATAGGACGCATATTCTACGTCGTAATTATTGCCAGGAAAAAATGTGTTGAAAACATTGAATTCAGTTTCGTCGTAGTGCTCTTCAATGAGTACTAAGATTTTTGAGGTTGCCATTGGTTTTTAATGTCGTTTGGGAAAAGAGATTGTCCTGGTTTTTGAATAGCTTTACGTAAAATAGCGAAAATTTTCAGTTCATCGAACTCCTCTTCCCATCATCGAGTGTACTGCTTGGTAGGTGGCAGATCCCCCCAAGCAGGCTCCAGCAGCGATGAGACCTGCCAACGGCGGCACGGGTAAAGGAAGCTTAAAAATTGAAAAGACAAAACCCACCAAGAATCCTCCAACGAGAGTTGTTGCGAGAGTGGCTGCAGACATGGAATCCTTTACGATGGTGTACAGTCTCAAGCTTTACGAAAAAGTATTTAAATTCTTGAACATATTACACTTTCTTTTCCTGGCATGCTTGGGCTCTGACAGGTCGTTAACTTAACGGAGTCGCCAGTAAATCCTTAAGTCCAGCGACGTGATCGTCTAGAGCAATTGTTGCTTTCGTTGCCGGCTTGATAGTATGTATGTATTGCATAAAATATTGGCTTTGATCAATTCCATAGATTGGTGCGTCTTTCACAAACGATTCTAGCCGAGTTGCATCTATTTTAAAGTCTGACGGGAAGACTTTGACGTTTTCGCCGGTATTTCGAAAGTAATCGGTGATTCTTTCTGGGGCCCAAACAAAAGTCATTTGGACTGGGATATTGGAGTTATTGTAAAATCCATGGACATGTCCACGAGGAACATAGTATAGACTTTTTGGCTTTGTCTCTATAAGTTCAATGTCGGCGCCAGGTGCCGTTTGATTTGGAATCTTGCTCAAATCACTATAAGTGTGCTTGGGATCTACGAATAGAGTAATTCCGCCATTCGGGAAGTAAAACCATTCATCATAGTCTTCGTGGAAGTGAGGAAGTGGACCTGAACCAGGTGGCACTAGTGCTTCGGCCATGGTGAAGCGATTGCCAGTGTTTCTACCAGTACGAGTAAAGGTAAACTGCTCTCCAGGTGGTCCAACGATTAATTCTGGCTCTGGACTTGGTGTGTAGTCTGGAAAAGCAAGATTTAATGTTTGTGCTGAAACAGCTTGCGGTTTTGCTCCAAGCAAGGTTAATGACAAAATGGCACTTAAGCAGCAAGCTATTAGAGTGCTGAAGATTTTTGTGATCATTTTTTGCCTTTCGGGGTGATGATAGTGTTGTTCGTTAATCTTTTAGCCCATTTCTAGTCTTTGCTTGATTTCGGCAAGCTTTCCGAATCCAGCAGCTGCTTTGTTGAAGCCCGCGTATGCACATGTAAAAAGTAGCAGTTCTTCGATCTGCTCGATTGTCACGCCTTGCTTAATTGCCATTCGAATATGAGCCTCGAAGGGTGAACCCGGCCCATTAAGTCCTTGGTTAACTACATCTATCGCTATAGTAATCAAAGCCTTTGTGGCCTGGTCTATTAGTGGCGTTCCCCAAACTTCCCCTGCTACGCGGGTGCACAGATCTCCAAATGCAGGATGGATG
>CAMBZX010000023.1 GCA_945872185.1 Synechococcus sp. UW140
ATCGCCCAGCTGCAGGAGATCTATCAGGAGATCGAAGATCGCATCGAGGGGGTGAGCCAGGGCTGAGCCTCCCCACCCACCCCCCGGCCGTCGCTGCTGGCCCAAAGCTGGAGCCGGCTGTATCGCACCAAATCAGATTGACACCTGATCAGGGTTGAAATCGAGACGATCAAGACCTGCTCCGTCGCCGCGGCCGCCAACGGCGCCCCCTGATGGGCCATGCGGATCGACTGCAGTGCCGGCAGGGTCAGCAGCATGGGTGCCCTTGCTGCAAAGGTTCGTGGCGCGGAAGGCACCTGAGCAAGGCAAGAGTATGGATCGGGCTCGGCTGCCGCCGACAGGAAGCCTGGATGGTCAAACTTAAAGATCACGCTTGACAATCAATAAGAATTTTCGATGCAAGCTGAAAGGAGAGTGGCCATGGGCTATAAAGATCTTCGGACCCGATACAACAATGTCAAAAGAATCACTGGAAGCCCTGCTGGCCAAGCTCAAAGACGATGAAGGGCTGCAACAGAGCCTCAAAAGTGCCACCAATCTTGACGATGCCGTGGTCCTTGCCCAGGGAGCTGGTTTTGATGTCTCCAAATACGATTTTCTCGGGCACAAACGCCTCATCGGCCCCCATTTGCTCTGGGAGTGGGACTGGATTTAAGGGGCTTGGCGGCAAGCGGGCGCATGGGGCCTAACTGCCATGTAGAAAGCACAACTGACACTGAGGAAAGCAATCCGTGGAGCCTGAACGAGCTGGGCCGTTTGTTTCCGCATGTTGATTCTGCGTCAGCTCCTCTTGGATCCCGTCGAGGACTTTCAGGCCAGGGAGGATCTTCACAGCCCAGTTTGTGCTTGAGATCGCCATCGCCATCGCCATGACGCTTGGCCTGGGCGTCGTGGGCGGGCGGTTCGCCGGGCTCAGCGGCAATCTGGCGATTCTGATCGCGGTCGGCAACTCCATCTGAGCCATCTCCGCCATTGCAGCTTTCGCCCCGGCGGTCATCCGTGCCAAAAGGGACGACGTCGCCAGCGCCATCTCGCTCACAGCGGTCCTGGGGGTGCTCGTGTTGCTCACCCTGCCACGATTAAAAGAGCCCTTCGGGCTTAATGATCACCACTACGGCATCCTCGCCGGCATGGTTGTCTCCGCCGTGCCGCAGGTGCTCGCTGCCACCATCCCCGTCGCCGATGCTGCCGGCCAGGTCGGCGCCCTGGTCAAACTGATCCGCGTGGCCTTGCTCGGTCCCGTTGTCGCACTGCCGGCATGGTCCCCGTTGAGCTGGGAAGCTCCGTCAAGGAGCTGAGTCGCTGGCTCACCAATCGCCTCCATGGCCGCCTGTTCCAGCTGTAGGCAGACGGCGGCGTGGGCCTGGTCCCGTCTGAGCAAGCTCGCAGCCGGTAACGATCAGGGCACGATCGGTCGCAGGGCGTCCGCCATGCGCACCACCTGGCAGATCGGGGCCACATCGTGCACTCGCAGCACCCGGGCTCCGGCGGCCACGGCCTGGGCACACACCGCCGCCGTGCCCCACAGCCGGGCCCTCGGGCGGGCTTCTCCCAGCACGGCCCCGATGAAGCGCTTGCGGGAGGGCCCCACCAGCAGCGGAAATCCCTCAGCCCGCAGCATGCCCAGCCCCCGCAACAGGGCCAGGTTCTGCTCGGTGGTCTTGGCAAACCCCAGGCCTGGATCCCAGATCAACTGCTCGGCTCGCACCCCCGCCGCCAATGCCTGCTCCGTGGCCGCCAGCAGCTCGGAGCGCACCTCGGCCACCACGTCGCCATACACCGCCAGATCATCCATGGTGTGGCTGCTGCCACGGCTGTGCATCAGCACATAGGGGCAGCCGCTGCGGGCGATCAGCGGCAGCATCTGCGGATCGCGCAGGCTGGCTCTGGAGCTGCCCACGGTGTAATTGGCGCCGCGCACATCATTGATCCAGTCAGCCCCCGCCGCCAGGGTGGCTGCGGCCACGGTGGCATCAAAGGTATCAATCGAAATCAGGAGGTGGGGATGGGAGCTGCGCAGCTCTTGCACGGCTGCCAGCACCGGCAGCAGCCGCTGCAGTTCCACCGCCGCACCGACGACTTCGGCTCCGGGCCGGGTGCTCTGGCCGCCGAGATCGAGCAGATCGGCTCCCTGGGCCAGCATGCGCGTCGCCGCCCTCAAGGCGGCCGGCACAGCAACCAGCCGGCCGCCATCACTAAAGGAATCGGGGGTGAGATTGAGCACCCCCATCACCAGGGTGCGGCCAGCCGCTTCAGGCCAGGTCGCTGAGACCGCTGCAGGCAAAGCCATAGGGGCCGGCCTCAGGCCCGGACGGGAACCTCATAGTTGCAAATCCGGGCAAAACTGATGGGATCGAGCGAAGCCCCACCCACCAGCACACCGTCAATGTCCGACTGCGCCATCAGGTCGTCGATCGTGGCCGGATTGACGGAGCCGCCGTACTGCACCGTCACATCGGCATTGCCGACCCAGCCGCGAATCAGGCCGCAGATGCGATTGGCCTCCTCGGCCGCGCAGGTCTTGCCAGTGCCGATCGCCCAGATGGGTTCGTAGGCCACAATCACTCGCAGCGGATCGAGGCCCTCCAGCCCCTGTTCCACCTGGCGGTGAATGACCCGCTCGGTTTCGCCGGCCTCGCGCTGGTCCAGGCTCTCGCCCACACAGAGAATCGGCAACACGCCGGTGCGCTGGGCGGTGCGGGCCCGCAGATTGATCTGTTCGTCCGTTTCGCTGTAGTACTTGCGCGGCTCGCTGTGGCCGACGATCGCATGGGTGACCCCGTGCTCAATCAACATCGGCGCCGAAATCATGCCGGTGTAAGCCCCCTGCTCCTCCCAGTGCACGTTCTGGCCGGCGATGAACACACCGGCCCCCTCCAGATGGCGGCAGAGGGTGGGAATCGAGGTGAATGGCGGTGCGATCACCACCTCCCGATCGGAGGGCAGATCCGCGATCAGGGGCCGGAAGACCGCGGCGAACGCCCGCGTCTCAGCGCAGGTCATGTGCATCTTCCAGTTTCCGGCGATGACGGACTTCCGCACCAAAGGGCCCTCTCAACGACGTCAAGGCCAAGTTAAGGCTTGGTGGCGCCACCCCCCCTGGGCATCACGATCAGCTCGTGGCCATCGATCGCCACCGCATCGCCGCTGGCCAGCTGGCGGCCACGGCGGGTTTCGATCACCCCATTCACCAGCACATCCCCCCGCTGGATGCGTTGCTTGGCCTCGCCACCGCTGGCTACCAGAGCCTGCCATTTCAGGAACTGATCCAGCTTCACAGCAGCGTCTCCTGCCCCCACAGAAGGGGCGTAAGGTGCCCCGATGCTTGCACCCTCGCCGGCCGGCTTCCGCAGGCTGCTGCCCCTGCTGAGGCCCCATCGGCGGCGCCTGATCGCCGGATGGCTTTGCACATCGGTGTTTGTCGCCAGTTTTCCGGTGCTGGCTTGGCTGGCCGGCCAGCTGATTCCCGCCATCGGCGCCGGTGATATTCCCCGCGTGCTGCGGGCAGTCACGGCGGCTTTGGCGGTGTTTCTGCTGCAGAAACTGGCCCAGTTCGGTCAGGACACCCTGCTGGCCGGTCCGGCGTTGCAGGTGAGTCAGGAGTTGCGCCGCCAGCTGTTCGCCAGGTTGCAACGGCTTGATTTCGCTGCCCTGGAGAAACTCTCGGCCGGCGATCTCACCTACCGCCTCACCGAGGATGCCGATCGGGTCGGAGAGGTGATCTACAAATCGATCCAGGACACCACTCCCAGCGCCCTGCAACTGGTGGTGGTGCTGGGTTACATGCTCTGGCTGGACTGGCCCCTGGCGCTGGCCACCCTGCTGTTGGCCCCGATCGTCGCCCTGCTGGTGAGTGCCTTCGGCGCCCGGGTGATGACCGCGGCTGAACGCAGCCAGAAACAGGTGAGCGATCTGGCCTCCCTGCTGTCGGAGGCGATCGGCGGCCTGCCCCTGGTGCGGGCCTATGCCGCCGAACCCTGGTTGCAACGGCGCTTCGACCAGGAGATCGACCTGCATCGACGGGCCCGCTACCGCACCATGACCCTGCTGGCCCAGCAACATCCGGTGGTGGGTTTCATTGAAGCCTTCGGCATCCTGGCGGTGCTGGTGATCGGCGCCGTGCGCATTCAGGCCGGAGGCCTCGATGCCCAGGGTTTCGCCACCTTCATGACAGCCCTGTTGATGCTGATCGACCCGATCTCCCATCTCACCACCAACTTCAATGAGTTCCAGCAGGGCCAGGCCTCCCTGCGCCGCCTGCGGGCGATCGAATCGGAACCGACCGAACCGTCGGATCGGCCGACAGCCAGGCCGCTGGGGCAGGTGCAGGGGCGGCTGGTGCTGGAGGGCGTGACCTTCGGCTATGGGACCGACCAACCGGTGCTGCACGATCTCCATCTCGAGATCCAGCCGGGCCAGATGGTGGCCCTGGTGGGTCCTTCCGGTGCCGGCAAGAGCACCCTGTTTTCGCTGCTGCTGCGTTTCAACACCGCCCAGCAGGGCCGGGTGCTGCTGGATGGCCAGGATCTGGCCGAACTGCGGGCCCGGGAGTTGCGCCAAGCCGTCGCCCTGGTGCCCCAGCAAAGCAGCGTTTTCTCCGGCAGCGTCGCCGACGTGATTGCCTTCGGACGTCCGGCCAGCCGTGATCAGATTGTGGCGGCGGCTCGTCTGGCCAATGCCTCCGCTTTTATCGAAGCCCTGCCGCAGGGCTACGACAGCCGCATCGAGGAGCGTGGCAGCAACTTCTCCGGCGGCCAGCTGCAGCGCCTGGCGATCGCCAGGGCCGTGCTCGGCAATCCGGCGATTCTGTTGCTGGATGAAGCCACCAGCGCCCTTGATGCCGAAGCTGAAGCGGCGGTGCAACAGGGCCTGGACCAGGCCATGGCCGGCCGCACCGTGCTGGTGATCGCCCATCGACTGTCCACCGTGCAGGAGGCGGATCGCATCCTGGTGCTGGAAGACGGCCGGATTGTGCAGCAGGGCAGCCACGGCGAGCTGATGGCCGCCGGGGGGCGCTACCGCGATCTCTGCGAGCGGCAGTTCATCCAGATGGAGCCCAAGGCCTGATCCAGCTTCAGCGTCCAAGGGACTGGGTGAAGCTGACACTGAGGTCGTGGCAGCGGAGGCTTCCCCCTATTGTTGCCGCTCACGCTTGGCCTGGCCTTGAACACCCCGTCTCAACAACCTCCCGTTCTCACCTTCGAAGGCAAGCGCTACAACCTCAACGGCTTGCCCGATGAGATTCAGGAGTTGGTGCGGGGCATGCAGGTGGCCGATGCCCAGCTGCGCTTCCACGAAGACACCCTCAAGGTGCTGGCTATTGGCCGTCAGTCGATGGCGATGCAGTTGAACGAGCGTCTCAAGGACGTGCCTGCGATCGAAGACTGATCAGCGCATTCAACTGATCGGGATTGGGGCGACCAGGTCGGACCCAGTCCTGCAGGGATCGATCAAGGCGTAGGACGATCCATAATCAGCTTGATCAAGCATCTCGATTTCCCATCAGGCTCCGCGACGTTCACGGCAACGTCGCAGAGCCCTTTCCGTACAGCCCCATCCAAGTGGGACAGTTGTTGGATAATGGTCCGACGGAATCCTTTACGTGATCCCGGGACTCTTTGGACTGGTCAGGCCAATCCTGATCGGTCCAGTCTTCGGAAGTACTTAGACTTAGAGATGTTCAGACTTAGAGGTGGTAAGCCTCTATTCGACTATCTCGTTGGCCGATTTGAGCACAGGCTCGGGGATGGTCAGGCCGATCTCTTTGGCTGTGGTCTTGTTGAGCCGCACGTCGATCTTGGTGAGAGGCAGGAACGCCATCTTGGCTGGAGATTCTCCTTTGAGCACCTTCACCGCCAACTCACCGGCCGCGTAGCCGTCGTCGTAGTAAGACCAGCCCAGGGTGGCCAGGGTGCCAGGCAATTTGATGTCATCGGCATCCACTGAGATCACGGGGATCTTGTTCTCGAGGCCCACCTTGGCGATGGAGGCAAAGCCCTGAATCGTGGCGTAATCGCCGATCTTCACGAACGCCTGCACTTTTTTCTGGGCCAGGGCTTCTGCTGCCTGCAGCACTTCACCGGAGTTGGCCACCGCCTGCTCCTCCACCGTGATGCCCCGCTTGGCGGCTTCGTCCTTGAGCAGCTTGGCCTCAAACTCGGAGTTGGGTTCCCCCGGGTTGAAGATCAGGCCCACGGTCTTGAGCCCTGGCACCAGCTCACGGGCCAGATCCAATTCCTTGCCCACCGGGCTGGTGCCGATGGTGCCGATCACGTTGGCCCGGTGCTGGCCGACTCCACCTGGAGGTGTGCCGGCCCCGGCTCCCCAGGGATTGGAGGTATAGGCGAAGACCACCGGGGTCTTGTCGGGAATCTCCTTCATCGCCGCCTGCAGGGGCGGGGTGCCGATGGCGAAGACCAGCGAGGGGTTCTCGCCGGCAAACTGCTTCATCACCAGCGTGGCGTTGGGGATCTCGCCGGCGGCATCTTTCTGAATGAAGTTGACGCTCTTGCCTTCGCTATAACCGGCCTTGGCCAGGGCTTCGATGAAACCGCGGCGCACCTCATTCGGGGGCGGCGCATCGACCATCTGCAGCATCGTGATGGTCGGCCCCTTGACGGCGGCCCCTGTGCCTTCGCCCTTGCGTCCGCAGGCAGCCAAGACCAGCGTGCTGCCCAGACCCGTGCCCATCAAGGCGAGAAAGCTGCGGCGGTCAAGGGACATGGGACGTCGATCAATCGGTCTGCCGGACTCTGGCAGCTCCGTACATCTCCCGCAAGGCATCGGGGGTCAAGTGTTGCCTTTGCTGAGCATTCCAGTCGCCCAGCAGCTGGCCCTCATGCAGCATCATCAATCGGTCGCCGTAGCGCAGGGCCTGGCTGAGGCTGTGGGTGACCATCAAGGTGGTGGTGCCCAGCTGATGCACGAGGCGATCGGTCAGGGCCATCACCATCGCTTCGGCCTTGGGATCCAGGGCCGCCGTGTGTTCGTCCAGCAGGAGCAGCTGCGGATTGCCAAGCGTCGCCATCACCAGGCTGATCGTCTGGCGCTGGCCACCGGAGAGCTGGCCTACCAGCGTGTCGATGCGATCGGCCAGGGGCAGGCCCAGCAGTTCCAGCAGCTCCCGATAGCGGCGCCGGTCCGAGCGGTTCGGATGGATCCCTCTCAGCCCGTACCAGCCGATCACCGAGCGACGACGGCCTTCCGCCAGGCGCAGATTCTCGGCGATGGTCAAGCCGGGGCAGGTGCCCTCCAGAGGGTTCTGCATCACCCGGCCGATGCGACGAGCGCGGCGATGGTCGGCAAGCCGTTGCAGCGGCTGGTCATCGAGGCGGATGCTGCCGGAATCGCTGCGCAGGGTGCCCGCCAACAGGTTGAGGAAGGTGGATTTGCCGGAGCCATTGCTGCCGATCACCACCGTGAACTCGCCGTTGGCGCTGCTGAAGTCGAAGTTGCGGAACAACTCACGCCGGCCACCGCCCGGAACCGGATGGCCCCAGCAGAGCTTCTCGACCTGAAGACTCATGGTTGCCCTCCCGGCGTGGCAGGGCCGCCGGCCACGGCTTTTTCGCCAGACTCCACTGCCTCCTGGGGGGTGGTCGGTGCCTCGTCCTCACCGGCGTGGGAGTGGGCGTTGACCCCCGGCAGCTTGAGATGGCCCAGGGACATGGCCACCAACAGCAACACAGCCGTCGTGAGCTTGAGATCCACCGGTTCGAGGCCCAGTTGCAGGGCGACGGCGATCAGCAGGCGGAACAGAATCGCCCCCACCACCACCGCCAGCAGCGCCTTGGCCACCGAGCGGGGCCGCAGCACCGATTCGCCGATGATCACCATGCCCAGACCCAGGATCAGCGAGCCGATGCCCATGGTCACGTCGGCGAAGCCCTGATACATCGCCACCATCGCGCCGGCCAGGGCCACCAGGGCATTGGCAGCGGCAATGCCCAGGGTGAGGCCCAGGCCCTGAGGGATGGCGTTGGCCCGGGCCATGGTCGGGTTATTACCGATGGCCCTCAGGGCCAACCCGAAATCGGTGGCCAGCACCAAGGAGATCAGCCCGATGATGCCCAGCATCACCAGGGTGAGGGCCAGGGCCCAGCGGCCATCGTCCCCCTGGCCGAAATCCGGCCAGTTCACCACGGGGTTGAGATCGGTGATGGGGATGTTGGAGCGGCCCATCAGCCGCAGGGTGACCGTATAGAGGCCGGTGGTGGTGAGGATGCCGGCAAACAGATCATTCACCCCCAGCTTGGTATGGATCAGGGCCGTGACCATGCCGGCAAGGGATCCGAGGACGAGGGCGGCCAACAGGGCAAGCGGAATCGGCACCCCTTGGGTGATCAGCACCGCCGCCGTACCACCGCCGAGGGCAAAAGAGCCGTCAACGGTGAGGTCGGCGAAGTTGAGAACGCGCAGCGTGAGATAGGTGCCCAGGGCCAGGCTGGCATAGGCCAGTCCCTGGTCGTAAGCGCCCAGCCAGAGAGAAAGCATCAGGGCATTGTGCACTGCCGGCGTACATCTGTGCAGCCGGGATCAGAGGGGTTTGCCGGGGTTGGGGCTCAGCCCAGGGGCGCCAGTTCCTCGAACCGGAAGGTCTGGCTGGTGCTGCCATCGGCGGCCTCGCCGGCGGCCGGCTCGGTCTCCACCACGCGCTCGCTCAGCACCCAGGGGCCGCCATCCGGCAGGGCAACGAAGGTGTCGGTGAAGGTGCTGCGGCCTCCACGGGGCTCACCAGTGGCCGGATCGCTGTACTGGCTGGTGTAGCTATGGCTGAGATAGCCGGCGCCGGTGTCGGTGATGGCGGTGGTGAAGATAGTTACCACCGTCCCATGGATGTGGCGGTGCACCATCGTCACCACGTCGTCCTTGATGCGGTAACGATCGCCTTCGCCTTTGCCGCCGACGATCACTTCGGTACCGATGGTGTCGGTGTCGCCGGCACTGAAGGTGTTCGCGCCGTGGGTCTGCTCAAAGGGGCGGCGGACGCGGTGGATCGCCACCTCCCACAACTGGGAGGCGACGGCCTTGTGCACCTCCTCGTCGTCGAGGCCAGTGACCGTGGCCTTGAGATCGGCGCCGACCGTGAAGCGACCCTCTTCGCGCCGAGCGCCCTGCATCCAGAGGCAGCGGCCCCCATAGCCGCCAAAGCCAGGCTCCCAGGTGTAACGGTTCTCGTAGGCGGCTTGAAACGCCTGGCGCAGATCGCTGCCGGGGGCGGGGGTGGCGCCAGGAGCCGCCGAACTGGATGGAGCCGAACTGGATTCAGCCGTGGGAGCGATGGTCACGCGGTAGCTGGTGGCAGGGAAATCACCCTAAGAGTTCGCTGAAAAAGCCGCGCCGCTCCCGGCTCCCGAGCCCCCTGATCAGCAAGACCTGCAGAGCCATCGCAGCGACTGGCTCTGCAGGGTGAAGCGGGCCCCATCCCCACCCTCCTTGTCCAACCCACGGATCACCAGGGCCGGTGAATGTCCTGCAGGGCCGCAACCTCCACCTGCCCCTGCTGCTGCAGCGCGGCGATCGCTTCGACGGCGGCCCGGGCTGCCGCCAGGGTGGTGACCGTCGGCACGGCGTAATCGAGGGCGGCCCGGCGCAGGTAGCGGTCGTCGTGAACCGCCTGCCGGCCGATCGGGGTGTTGATGATCAACTGGATCAGGCCGGTGCGGATCGCGTCTTCGATGTTGGGCCGGCCCTCATGGACCTTGAGCACCGGCTCCACCGTCAGGCCCGCTGCCGTCAGGACCTGGGCGGTGCCGCTGGTGGCCATCAGGGCAAAGCCTTCCTCGGCCAGCCGCCGTGCCACCGGGATCAGCGCCGCCTTGTCGCGGTCGTGGGTGGAGAGGAACACCGTGCCGCCGGTGGGCAGAGGCTCGCCAGCGGCCAGCTCGGCCTTGGCATAGGCCAGGCCGAAGCTGGCGGCGATGCCCATCACCTCGCCGGTGGAACGCATTTCCGGACCCAACAGGGTGTCGGCACCGGGGAAGCGCTTGAAGGGCAGCACCGCCTCCTTCACCGTCTGGCGGGGGGGCACCGGCTCGCTGGTGAGACCAAGCTCCAGCAGGGTGCGGCCGGCCATCAACTGGCTGGCGATCTTGGCCAGGGGCACACCGGTGGCTTTGGCCACGAACGGCACCGTGCGCGAGGCGCGGGGATTGGCCTCGATGATGAATACCCGCTCGCCCAGCTGCGGATCCACCTGCACCGCGAACTGCAGGTTGATCAGGCCGCGCACCTCCAGGGCCAGGGCCAGGGCTTGGCTCCACTGACGGATCGTGGCCAGGGCCGCTGGGCTGAGGGAGACGGCGGGCAGGGCACAGGCTGAATCACCCGAGTGGATGCCGGCGGGCTCGATGTGCTCCATCAGGCCACCGATCACCACCCGGCCTTCACCGTCGCAGAGGGCATCGACATCCACCTCGATCGCATTTTCGAGGTATTCATCAATCAGCACCGGATGGTCGGGTGCCACCTGCACCGCCTCCACCATGTAGCGATTGAGCTCGTCCTGGTCGTACACCACCTCCATGGCCCGACCGCCGAGCACGTAGCTGGGACGCACCACCACGGGGTAGCCGACGCGGGCGGCCACCGCACGGGCCTCCTGATCGCTGCGGGCCAGGCCGTTATGGGGCTGGCGGATCTCCAGCTGCCGCAGGATCGCCTCGAACTGTTCCCGATCTTCAGCTCGATCGATCGATTCCGGCGAGGTGCCCCAGATGCGGCTGCCGCTGGCCTGGCCCTGGGGTGTGGCCAGCCAGTGCAGCAGCGGAATCGCCAGCTTCAAGGGGGTCTGGCCACCGAACTGCACGATCACCCCTTCAGGGTGCTCGGCCTCGATCACATTGAGCACATCTTCAAAGGTGAGCGGCTCGAAGTAGAGCCGGTCACTGGTGTCGTAGTCGGTGGACACCGTTTCGGGATTGCTGTTCACCATCACCGTGGCGAAGCCCTCCTGGCGCAGGGCGAAGGAGGCGTGGCAGCAGCAGTAATCGAACTCGATGCCCTGGCCGATGCGGTTCGGACCGCCGCCGAGGATCATCACCTTGCGGCGTTGCTCCGGCCGCACCTCATCTTCGGGGGACAGCGCCTGCAGCGAGCCGTCGTCGAGCAGCCGTTCCAGCGGCCGCTCATAGGTGCCGTAGTGGTACGGGGTGGTGGAGGCGAACTCGGCGGCGCAGGTGTCCACGGTCTTGTAGACGACGTTGACGCCGAGTCCCTGGCGATGGCGGCGCACTTCGAGCTCATGGCTGTCGGTGGCCCAGGCGATCTGGCGATCGGCGAAGCCGAGCTGCTTGAGCTCGAGCAGCGCCGGCGCCGCCAGCTGCTCGAGGCTGCGCCCGGTCAACAGGCGCTTCTGGGCTTCAACCAGCCCCCGCAACTTGGCCAGGAACCAGGGATCGATGGCACTGAGCTGGTGAATCTCCGCATCCGTGCGGCCGGCCACCATGGCGGCCCGCACCGCGAAGATGCGGTCCGGAGAGGGCGTGCGCAACTGGCGGTCCAGATCACCGGCTTCGATCACTACGTCGTCGCGATCACAGCCCCACCCGGCATGGCCCGTTTCCAGCGAACGCAGGGCCTTCTGGAAGGATTCCTCGAAGCAGCGGCCGATCGCCATCGCCTCGCCCACCGACTTCATCGAGGTGGTGAGCACCGCTGGGCTGCCGCGGAACTTCTCGAAGGCGAAGCGCGGCACCTTGGTGACCACGTAGTCAATCGTCGGTTCAAAGCAGGCCGGCGTCGCCCCGGTGATGTCGTTGACGATTTCATCGAGGGTGTAACCCACGGCGAGGCGGGCGGCGATCTTGGCGATCGGAAAGCCGGTGGCCTTCGAGGCCAGGGCCGAGGAGCGCGACACGCGCGGATTCATCTCGATCACCACCACATCGCCGTTGGCAGGGTTGATCGCGAACTGGATGTTGCTGCCGCCGGTGTCGACACCGATTTCGCGGATGATGGCGATCGACTGATCGCGCAGGCGCTGGTATTCGCGGTCGGTGAGGGTCTGGGCGGGGGCGACGGTGATCGAATCGCCGGTGTGCACCCCCATCGGGTCGAGATTTTCGATGCTGCAGACGATCACCACGTTGTCGGCGGTGTCGCGCATCACCTCCAGCTCGAACTCCTTCCAGCCCAGCAACGACTTCTCGATCAGAATCTGGGAGACGGGGCTGGCCTCGAGGCCGCTCTTACAGAAGGCGCGGAATTCTTCGGGGTTGTAGGCGATGCCGCCACCCGATCCCCCCAGGGTGTAAGCCGGCCGAATGATGCGCGGGTAGCTGGCGATCGTTTCGCCGACCACCTCGGCCTCCTCCAGGGTGTTGGCGATGCCTGACGGGCAGACACTGACGCCGATGCGGGCCATCGCCTCCTTGAACAGGAGCCGGTCTTCGGCCTTGCGGATCGCCTCGAGGCTGGCGCCGATCAACTCGACGCCGAAACGCTCGAGGGTGCCGTTCTCGGCCAGGGCCACCGCCAGATTCAGGGCCGTCTGCCCGCCCATGGTGGGCAGCAGGGCATCGGGCCGTTCGATCTCGATCACCCGCGCCACCACCTCGGGCGTGAGCGGCTCGACGTAGGTGCGATCGGCCAGGTCCGGGTCCGTCATGATCGAGGCCGGGTTGGAGTTCACCAACACCACCTCGTAGCCATCAGCCCTCAGGGCTTTGCAGGCCTGGGTGCCGGAGTAGTCGAACTCACAGGCCTGGCCGATGACGATCGGCCCTGAACCCAGCAGCAGGATGCGCCTGAGATCCGTGCGGCGGGGCATGAAGTTTCACTGGGCAAACAGGCCCAGCCTCTCATGGGGGGCGGTCATCGTCCCCAGCCCTGTTCCCACCAGGCACCGGCATGATCGCTAATCTGGCCGCATCCCCGATTCTCGGCACACCCGGACGTCAGCAGCGATGAGCGAACTCCAGCGCCTGAAGGGGCTGCTTCCCCCGGAAATGCAGAGCTGGGTGTTCGTGGAAGCCTCGGCCTCCGTCGATCCGCCGCTGATCACGCTCGAAGAGATCGGTCGCGACGAGATTGAGATTCAGGTGGACCTGGAGAAATGGGACGACCTGGCCCTGGATCACCGCAATCTGCTGTTCTGGCATGAGGTGGGCCGGGTTCAGAACGATGCGGTGCCCCGCGACGGCTGGGAAATGGCGGCTCTGGCCATCGGCCTGGGCGGGGCCATCGGTGAACTCTGGGTTCAGGACGGCCTGCTGCTGGTGATGGCCATGGGCCTCTCCGGTTTTGCCGGCTACCGCCTCTATCTCAAGAACAATTCCGAAAAGCGGCTGCGGGATGCGGTGCTGGCCGATGAGCGGGCGATTGATCTGGCCTGCCGGTTCGGCTACAGCCTGCCGAATGCCTATAAGAGCCTGGGTGGCGCCCTCAAGGAGCTGGTGGAGCAAACCCGCAAGAAGCGCCGCCGTGCCTTCTACGAAGACCGGCTGGAGGCTCTGCGCAAGAGTGCCGGCAAAGCCCGGGCCGAAATGGCCCAGCAACAGGGCTCTCGTCAATCCGTCAGTAGTGAGAATGTCTATGGCTGAGGCCGATGCCCCGATGTCTGAATCCGCCCTCGCTGATTCCGCTCTGGTGGCTATCCCGGGTCCCGGGCCAGCTGCTGTGGGTGCTGCCCCGCTGTCCAACTTTGCGGGCGACAGCCGGGCCCTGGCCCTGCTCGCTGCCGAAGCCTGCGACGACCGCAAGGCCGTGGATATCCGCCTGATTCGCGTCGAGGAGATCTCGTCCCTGGCCGATTATTTCGTGATCTGCAGCGGCCTCACCGAGGTCCAGGTGCGGGCGATCGCCCGCTCGGTCGAGGACAGCCTCGAGCTGGAGGCGGGCCGTCTGCCGTTGCGGCGGGAAGGCCAGAGCGAAGGCCGCTGGGTGCTGCTCGATTACGGCGAACTGATCGTGCACGTGCTCACCCCCCAGGAACGCAGCTACTACGACCTGGAATCCTTCTGGGGCCATGGGGAGCAGGAGCTGTACATCAGCCCGCTGCAGCCCAGCGCCCCCGGCCCGACGGCCACCCCTTCCCAGCCCGCGTGAACGCCGAGGCGACTGGCGGTGATGCTGGCCAGGTGCAGGCCGCGATTCCCTGCCCGGTGCCGCCGGAGCAGCGGCCGCTGCGCGAATACGAACAGCTGCTGCGCTCCTGGTTCTTCGTCTGGCCGTCGAGCCAGCCGCGGGCGCTGATCAAGCCGCTGCTGATCAGCTGGCTGCTCGCCCTGGCGCCAAGTCTGCTGGTGTCCAGCGGCAGCCTCAACCTGCGCCACGATCCCGTGCGGTTGCTGCTGGCGGCGGCGGCGGCGGCCCTGCTGTTGCCCTTGTTTCTGCTGTTGCGGCAGTGGCTCGGCTGGACCTACGTGCAGCGGCGGCTGGTGGCCATTGAGGTGGCCTACGAGGAATCCGGTTGGTACGACGGCCAGATCTGGGAGAAACCCCTGGCCTGGCGCCAGCAGGACCTGCTGGTGGCCACCCATCAGGTGAAACCGGTGCTGGTTCGTTTACGGCGAACCATCCTGGCCACGACGGCCCTGCTGCTGGCCGGGACGGGACTCTGCCAGGCTTTCTGAGCCCGAACGGCGCCAGCGCCGGATTCCGCCATGGCCCAGTCGACCTCCAGCTTCCCCGGCTCCAGCCGTTCGCTGATTCCACCGCTGGAGGTAAGGCTCCTGCGCAATGGCATCGTCGAATCCCAGCACCGGGTGCATGCGGTGGTGTGCGACCAGCGCGGCCGCGTGCTGATGCGCTCCGGCGATGCCCAGCAGCTGAGTTTCATCCGTTCGGCGCTCAAGCCCTTCCAGGCCACGACCTTTGTCAGCAGTGGCGCCCTGGAGAAGGGAGGCACCGGCGATCGCGGCCTGGCGATCGCCTGTGCCTCCCATGCCGGCACTCCGGCCCATGCCCGCGAGGCCTTCCGCGTGCTCTGGGGAGCGGAACTGGACGCGGAGCGGCTGCAGTGCCCGATCCCGACGGGCGGCCACAGCCCCCTGGAGCACAACTGCTCGGGCAAGCATGCCGCCTTTCTAGCCACCTGCCGCCAGATGCACTGGCCGTTGGAGAGCTACCTGCAAACAGCCCACCCGCTGCAGCAGGAGGTGATCAAACGGGTGGGAGAACTGCTCGGCTTGCCGGCGGCGGAGCTGGTGAGTGCCCGCGATGACTGCGGCGCGCCGACGCTGCAGCTGCAGCTGGCCCAGATGGCGCTGCTGTACGCCCACCTGGGCGCCAGCGCCCAGCCGGATCTCGAACAGATCAGCCGGGCGATGCTGGCCCATCCGGCCCTGGTCGCCGGCCCGGGCCGCTTTGACACCGAACTGATGCGCCTCGGCCATGGCCAGGTGCTCAGCAAGGGGGGCGCCGAGGGCATTCAGTGTCTCAGCCGCATCGGCGAAGGGCTGGGGGTAGCGATCAAGGTGGAGGACGGCGCCAGTCGGGCCAAACATGCCGTGGCCCTGCATCTGCTCGAGCAGCTGGACTGGCTCACCCCCGCCAGCCTGGAGGAGCTGCGAGCGCACCATCTCAGGCCCGCCGACCATCTGCGCCTGGATGTGCTGGGCGAACTGCGCTTCACCTGAGGCAACGCGGGTCCCCCCCTCGGGGGGGGGGGGGGAGGGCCGGCTGGTATAGTAAGCAGGTCGACGCGGGGTAGAGCAGTCTGGTAGCTCGTCGGGCTCATAACCCGAAGGTCGCGAGTTCAAATCTCGCCCCCGCCACCAACTCCAGATCTCCTCAATACTGAGGAATCAATTAACCCCTGGGTCTTTGATTTGGGGGTTTGTTGTTGATAGGTTCCAGAAATCCCGGCCGGCGTCAGCGCTTGGAAGCCCATCGGTTCGAAAGCCTTCCTGCAGCCAGCGACCAGCTCCCACCAGGGAACCATGGGCCCTCGCCGATGTTGCTGTCGTCTGGGCTTTCGGGCGTCAGCGTGCCCATGGCTCCCCGGCACTCCATCCGTCAGCAAGCCCCCGGTGCCTGGCCACGTAGGGCCACCGAGGGTCACGGCAGGATGCTGAGCCACATTGAATCTCCCTGGGAGCAGCTGTTGATGCCGCTTCGTGTTGGCATCGTCGCTCCGCCGCGAAGAGCGCTATCGCCAGGCCGCCAAGCGGCTGCAGGCCGAGATCGCTGGCGTTGGCGGCGTGGCCCGGGCCGCCGAGCTGATCGAGGGATGCCTCGTCAGCGGCTGAGCCGGGCCGGCCGATAGCGTGCCGCCAGCCCAGCCGCCCGTCCGCCATGGATACCACCAGTCTCAGGGACCTGTTCACCAAGCCCTACGGCGCGCCGGCACCGACGCAGGACCAGTGGCGGGCGGCCTATGCCGAGGATGTTCATTTTCAGGATCCCACCCAGGAGAAGCGCGGCCTCACGGCCTACATCGAAGCTCAGGAGGGCCTGCTGCAGCGCTGCGATGGGGTGTATCTGAAGCCGGAGGCGATCGCGGTCGAGGGCCGTACGGCGTTTGTGGAGTGGGAGATGGGCATGAAGATCAAGGGCATCATGTTCATTTACCCCGGCACGACCCGTCTGCAGTTCAATGATGATGGCAAGATCAGCGATCATCGCGACTACTTCGATTTCGTCGGCCCCACCTTTGCGCCGGTGCCAGTGGTGGGTGGATTCGTGCGCTGGCTCTACGGCCGCTTCGTGTCCTGAGCGGCGTGGTGCATTGCTGAGAATGCCCAAACAGTCTGTCTGAGCATTCGCCTGCGGTGGCCTCGTCTGCAGCCCGGTTGTTGTTCAGTTGAGGCTCATCTTGCCCTTCGGCTTTTCGCACTGGCCTTGCGTTCACGCACACCGCTGGTTGCGTTATGCCCCAGCTGTGCCGTTGAACGGCAACGGTGCTGCGGCCAGCTCGCCGGGGCGGGTGCCATGGAGCCAGTCCGGTGGACAGATGGCGATGCTTTCTCTCTACTGACCTACCGGCCCTCCACGGCATAGCGGCGCCAGGTTGCATAGGGTGCACCGAATTTGAGAACCGCCTGCAACTGTGCGCCGTAGTACCACTTCTCCAAAGATTCAAGGTTGTCCCATACCTGGATGACCACACGTTTCGGCGGCGTTCCCGATAGAGCGGTAATTGGCTTGCCCCCTGACTCTCCGCCGGCCATGATGATACGTCCGCCACTCCCTTCCACACTCTTCCAAGCCCTAGGGATGACTTCCTTCTCGAAGAATTCTTGGTCTTTGACATCAATTTCAGAGATGAGATAGACGGGAGGCTTGCCCTCCGCCTTCACGTTGAGAGCTTGGACGCTGATCGCCCCCAAGCCAAAACCTGCGATGACTCCTAGGGCGAGGGCAAAACGTGTTCTCATGAGCATTTGTTTCGAAGGAACAGAGAAGTGGGGCCGCAGGCGGCCGGAAAAATTTTTAAATCTAGGTATTTTAGTGATTATCGACCAACCAGAATGCAAAGAAATAAGTAAAGTTTTGTCAAGGGTTGTGTCCTGCGCCGTTCATGTCCGGGCGTCCATGGAGGTCGCAAGGCTGACAAGGATCAAAAGCTTGAAGCCTTGAGGTGTACATACTCTCTGCTGCGCATTTCTGAATTAATTGTATTTGTACGTTCAGATTTACGCGCCTCGATAAAGTCCGGGAATAAATGGATAGACAGTGCCAATCGGCTCCCTGATGGCATTAGGGGCTCGCAGAATGTAATCGACTATATCTATTTTTTTCATGAAGGATACGCCCTGTTTTTGCTGTGCGTATCTTATGAATTCTCCCATAGTTTTTGCGTGCTCTGGACGCATGAGTCGATCATGTATAGCAATCGACATCATTCGACGTCTTGACCCTGCCTCCTCATAGAGCTGATCAAAGGAGCGCTTCATTGCATCTTGCAGCTCGCCATCTGAAAAATGACGTCCCTCATAGGCGAAGATGTCGTTAAGGTCGATTGTGTAGGGCACCACCGCAATCTCTGATTTGTCGTCAATCTGTACTACAAATGGCTCGTCTCGACTTACGTCGTCAATATGATACTTGAAGCCGAGGGCGTTAAGGTTATTGAGAATGTACCTGGAAGCTCTTAGTCCCGGCGCGTTGAACCCTAGCGCCCTTTGTCCGGTAACTTCTTTGATGATATTGACGTTTTTTCTAATAAAAGCTTTTTCCTGCTCTTCGGTCATGGTCGATTGGGTTGACCAGTCCCAGCCATGAGCTGCGGCTTCGTGGCCTGCCTGGACAATTGATTTGGCGGTATCGGGATACATTTCCACTGCCTGTCCTGCCATGTGTGAAGTGACAGTGATGTTTAGACGTTTAAACATTTCGAGAGCTCTAGGTATCCCTTCGGTTACACCGTAGCGGTACCATGTCATGGTAGGCAGATCATAGATTCCCTCGGGAGGCACCCACCTGACTAACGGTGTTGGTGCTCCGAATCGTGGTTGAGCCCCTGATTCGAACATCAACGATATCGAGACTGGCATGCGAATGCCATCCGGCCAGAACCTTCCTGGATTGCTCTTGGGGTGAAGTGCTTTTTGATTTGTTGTTGCCGGTTGTGCTGTAGCACTTTTGCTTATGCTGAGCCCAGCTGTCACTCCACCGGCGGCCAAGCCACGCCATAAAATGTCGCGTCTGCGCATGCTGTTTGAAATATTTTGCGCCAAACTTAGCAACACTTCTGATTCGAGTGCGCTTTTTTAATAATTCTTCAGATTTCACGCTTTTCGCTTTGCCGCTGCAGAATCCCTCGAAAACCAGGCCGAGTGTGGGCGGTTTGGCTTGTAATCACAGGCCAGTTCTGGGTTGATACTTGGTAAGCCACTCTGCTTGACGAACTATGAGTTGACCACTGCTATGAAGCGGGCTAATCGGGAACAATTCCTGGCTGAGATGGAGGAGGAGGAGGAGGTTCCTGGCGAGCTCTGATCGACCTGATCGACCTGATCGACTTGATCGATCCCCCCTCTGCTAAAGCAAATTTGAATGGCAACTGCTACCTCGGCTAGCAAGGATGATGCTTCTCTTCCTGACCCTTTGAAAACCTAAACAGCGCACCAGTATTTCCAGACTCAATCGGCAGCGCCAGCTCCCTGAAGGTTGGCGCCGTGCTCGTGTCTGGGTGGGGCCGGTAAGCGCAGACTGCTCAGCCACGACAGGGCCACCAGTAGGGCCGAGCACCAGAGGCAGGCCTGCATGCCGCCTTGCAGGTACACCCAGCCCGAGCCGAGGGTGCCCAGCAGGCGACCGGCCGCATTGGCCATGTAATAGAAGCCAACGTTGAGACTCACGGATTCAGCGTCGGTGTAGGCCAGCACCATATAGCTGTGGATTGAAGAATTCATGGCAAAAACCACCCCGAATGCCGCCAGGCCCAGCACGAGCGCTAAGCCGGGATGGGCCACTTGGCGCCAGAGCGCCAAGGCGATCAGGGCTGGAATCGCGGTAAGCAGGGCACTCCAGAACTGAACCGCCGCCGGGCCCGGCGGGGTCGTTTGGCCCCAGCTGCGGCGCAGGGAGGGGGCCGCGCCCTGCACGATTCCATAGCCGATCACCCATAGGCCCAGGAAGCCACCCACCTCCCAGAAGCGCCAGCCCAGATTGGCCTCCAGAAACACCGGCAAGGCCACCACGAACCAGACATCGCGGGCGGCGAAGAGAAACAAGCGGGCCAGCGACAGGATGTTGATCCCTTCGCTCTTGGCGAACAACGCTGCGAAACCAGGCTTCTGTTTCATTTTGCCGATCTCCCCCGGCAGCACCAGGGTGCCCACCAGGGCCAGTGACAAACCGGCCGCCAAGGCCACCAGCGATCCGGCGAACCCCAGGGTGGCCAGCAGCCCACCGCCGAGAAAGAAGCCCACCCCTTTGAGGGCGTTCTTGGAGCCGGTGAGTAGCGCCACCCATTGGAACAGCTGCTGTTCGCCTCTGGCTTCGCCAGGGGTTTCCGGCACCACGGTTTTGATGGCGCTCTTGGCGCTCATCTTGTTGAGATCCTTGGCGATGCCGCTGATTGCCTGGGCCGCCATCACATAGGTGACACTCAGCAGCCGGGGCCAGCTGGATGATACCGGAATCAGTAGCAGCAGGGCAGCGATCTGCAACACCAGTCCGGCCCAGAGGGTCAAGCGCAGGCCGAAGCGGGCCCCCAGCCAGCCGCCGTAGAGGTTGGTGACAATGCCGAAGAACTCGTAGAACAGAAATAGAAAGGCAATCTCCAGTGTGGAGTAGCCGAGCTGGTGAAAGTGGAACAGCACCAGCATGCGCAGGGCGCCATCGCTGAGGGTGAAAGCCCAGTAGGCCCCGGTCACCACCAGATACTGATGCAGGGCTGAGAGCGGAGCCCAAGGGAGTGTTGGCACTGAGGGGGGCTGCTGTTCAGGGCGCATCGATCCGGGCCACATGGCAGGCCAGATCCGCCAGGCGGCAGCTGTAGCCCCATTCGTTGTCGTACCAGGCGTAAACCTTGAGCTGGGTGCCGTTCACCACCAGTGTGGAGAGCCCATCGACGATGGCGCTACGGGAATCATTGACGTAATCCACCGACACCAGCGGCCGGGTTTCGTAACCGAGAATCCCGGCCAGGGCGCCGTTGGCGGCAGCTTCAAAGGCGCCATTCACCGCTTCGGCACTGACGCTGCGCTCCAGTTCGAACACCGCGTCGGTGAGGGAGGCATTGAGCAGCGGCACGCGCACGGCATGGCCGTTGAGCTTGCCCGCCAGTTCGGGGAAGATCAGGCCGATCGCCCTGGCCGAGCCGGTGCTGGTGGGGATCAGGCTGTGCAGGCAGGAGCGGGCGCGGCGCAGGTCGGATTTCAGGGCATCCACCACCACCTGGGTGTTCGTGACGTCGTGGAGCGTGGTGATGGAGCCGTGGCGAATGCCGAAGCTTTCCTGCACCACCTGGACCACGGGGGCCAGGCAATTGGTGGTGCAGGAGGCGGCCGTCAGCAGCCGATGGCGATCGGGGTCGTACAGCTGGTGGTTGATGCCGTAGACCACATTCAGCGCCTCCTCGCCGGCAATCTGTCCCTGCACCGGGCAGGCCACGATCACCCGTCGCAGGCCGGCGCTGTCGAAGTAGGGCTGCAGGGTTGCCGGGGTTTTGCGCCTGCCGCTGCATTCGAGCAGCAGCTCCACCCCCGCCTGGCGCCAGGGCACGGCGGTGGCGTCCCGTTCCTGGTCGTAAAGGATGGGTTGGCTGCCAACCGAAAATCCACCGGGATGCGCTTGAACGGCTTGCGGCCAGCGGCCGTGGACTGAATCGAAGACCAGCAGATGGGCGGCGCTGGCCGCATCACCACCAGGGTCGTTGACTTGCACCAGCTCAATGCCGGGCCGCCCCCAGAGGGCGCGAAACACCAGGCGACCGATGCGGCCGAAGCCGTTGATGCCGATTTTCATCGCAGGATGGGCGCAGCAGGCCCCGAACCCCCGCAAAATAGATCAATGAGAGTTGATGCATCAAGGCCGGTCAGCGCCGGCTGTGTTCTGGATCACCCTTTGGCCCATGAGCAGGCCCGCGCCCTGCTCAAAGCCCTGGCCGATCCCCTGCGCCTGCAGGTGATTGAGGTCCTCGGCCGGGGGGAGCGCTGCGTCTGCGAGCTCACCGACGAGCTGGGCCTGGCCCAATCCAAGCTCTCCTTTCACCTCAAGGTGCTGAAGGACGCCGGCCTGCTCGAAGCGCGGGAGGATGGCCGCTGGATCTACTACCGCCTGCGGGCCGAAGCGATCGGCGCGTTGCAGCGCTGGCTGGGGGACCTGGCCGCCGGCTGCGACACCCCCGCTTCCCCTTGTGGTTGAGGGCAGGCCGTCGCCGTCAGCAGCTCGAGGTCTAACCCTGAATGCCCACTCCCCCTCCCATGGTCAAGCCGTCGTTGGGTCCACCGCAGCGGCCGACCGAAACCGCGATCTTCGCCAGGTTGTCGCGGCTCGATCGCTACCTGCCGCTGTGGATTCTGCTGGCGATGGCCACCGGCCTGCTGCTCGGACGTCTTTTCCCCTGGCTGCAGGGGGCCCTCGAGGCGGTGAAGCTGGGACAGACCTCCCTGCCGATCGCCCTGGGCTTGCTGTTGATGATGGTGCCGGTGCTGGCCAAGGTGCACTACGAGGAGCTCGGTCGGGGGCTGCGGCAGAGGGGCCTGGTGCCGCTGTGCCTGCTGCTGGTGTGGGGTATCGGCCCGCTGCTGATGTTCAGCCTGGCCTGGTGGTGCCTGGCCGATCAGGCGGCCCTGCGCACTGGCGTGATCCTGATCGGCATCGCCCCGTGCATCGCCATGGTGCTGATCTGGATCGACCTGGCCGAAGGCGATCGCGAAACCGCCGCCCTGCTGGTGGCGATCAATGCGATTCTGCAGGTGCTGGGCTATGCCCTGCTGGCCAATTTCTATCTGCAGTTGTTGCCGCAATGGCTGGGTCTGCAGGGCCAGAACGTGAGCTTCTCCACCGCTGACATCGGCAAGGCGGTGTTGATCTTCCTTGGTCTCCCGCTGGTGGCGGGTTATCTGATCCGCCGGATCGGTCTGCGCTTCAAGGGCCAGCGCTGGTATGAACAGCGTTTCCTGCCGCGGCTGAGCCCCTGGTCGCTGATCGGGCTGTTGTTCACGATCGTGGTGATGTTTGCGCTTCAAGGGGAGGTGATCACCTCGGCGCCGCTGCTGGTGCTGCGGGTGGCGTTGCCGTTGTTGCTGTATTTCGCCGTGATGTGGGGCCTGGCTTTCGCTCTGGGGCAGCGCAGCGGCCTCTCCTATCGCCAGTGCACCACCCTGGCCTTCACCGCCGCCGGCAACAACTTCGAGCTCGCCATCGCTGTGAGCGTCAGCGTCTGGGGCGTCACCTCCGGCCAGGCCCTCGCCGGGGTGATCGGTCCCCTGATTGAAGTGCCGGTGCTGGTGACCCTGGTGTACGTGTCGCTTTGGTTGCGTGGCCTGCTGTTCCGCTCTGCGCAGGGCTGAAGCCCTCACCGCGACCTGAAGGCGTGGCTGCTGCCAGAGAGGGTTGCCAGGGCTGCCGCTGCCCTGATAGCCAATCGGGTGCGTTCACCGGCGGCGCTGATTCGGTGCCCAGGTTCCACTACCGCTGGGGCGCCGCATCCAGAAGTGTGCCCCAGGCCCCTGCTGCTCGGCCTGCTCAAACAAGAGCCGATGCTTGTCGGCGCGCTGATCGAAAGCACAAACTTCAGCTACACCCCCCCGGGGCCTGGGCTTGCCACTGCTCCAGATCCGCTGCCGGGCGGTAAGCAAGCCCGAGGGCCTGCACCAGCGGCGCCAGGGGTTGAAGGTAACGACCCTCGTGCGGTGCTCCCTTCAGTACTCGATTCCAGTAGATCCAGGGCAGCAGTTTGGTCTTGAGCAGCCAGAAGCTCCAGCGTTCCCGGGTGGGATCGACCAGAAAGGTGCTGACTGGCTGCAGGGAGTAGTCAAACTCGGCCAGCAGCACCGAGCCGTAGCCCGTGATCAATGGGCAGACGGTGTAGCCGTCGTAGCGGCTGTTCAGGGGCTGACCGGCGAGGTAAGCCAGCAGGTTGGCCGCCAGGACGAAGGCGGCCCCCCGGGCGGCACCGGCGGTGCGAGATGTTGGCAGCGATGAGCCATCTCCTGCCGCAAACACATTGGCGTAGCGCCGATGCTGGGTGCTGAAGGGATCCACCTCAACCCAGCCGCCGGGATCGTCGCCGGCCAGGGGGCTGCTGGCGACGACCGCCGGCGCGCCCATCGGCGGCACCACATGCAACATCGCGAACGGGATCGCCTCCGTACTGGTGCTGCCATCGCTCGCCGTCACCTCAAAGATGGCGACCTGCTCTGCCGCGCGCACCTCCCGCAGGTTGTGGCGCAGGCGCACCTCAATGCCGCGGCGCTGAATCACCCGGTGCAGGCTGCGGGCATAGGCCGGAATCGCGAACAGGGAGGTGCCGGCGGTGCAGAAGATCACCCGACTGTTGACCCCGACTCCGCTCTTCGCCTTGAAATGGTCGTCCGCCAGGTACATCACTTTCTGGGGCGCCCCACCGCATTTGATCGGAGTTTCAGGAACGGTGAAAATCGCCGTGCCGCCTGAAAAATGCTGGATCGTCTCCCAGGTGTAGGCAGCAAAACGGCCGCCATAGTTGCTGCACACGCCCTGCTGGCCGAGGGCCTGGGGCAAGCCCTGGATGCGCTCCCAGAAGCACTGCAGGCCTGGTGTCAGCACCAAGATTTCGTAGGCGATCACGTCGCCATCGCTTGTGTGGACGCAGTTGTGCTCGGGATCAAAGCCCACAGCAGCGGCGCGCAGCCAACGACAGCCCGTGGGGATCAGATCCGCCTGATCGCGGCGAGTCTGCTCGAGAGGGATCAGGCCAGCGCCCACCAGGGTGAAGCCAGGTTGATACCAGTGGTCGGGGCTGGGTTCGAGGATCGTCAGCGCCAAGTGGGGCCGCTGGCGCAACAGCAGGTGGGCCACCGTGAGGCCAGCGGTGCCAGCGCCGACGATCAGGACCCGGGGCTGACCCCTGGCATCGCCATCCATATCGAAGCTTGGTGACATCACAGTCAAAATTCATGTCCTCATCGTGTTTACGTGTTATGCGTCCCTGCCCGCTGGTCAAGACCAGCGAACACCCATGAAAAAGCCCGGAATGAATCCGGGCGGAGCACCGCCAGGCCGCGATCGCGAAGCCGAAGCAACCCAACGTTCATCCCAGGGTTGGCTGGGCGAGAGTCAAAGTCTCACTAACCAATCGCTGGTGCTCTCAGGGCCACAGGCTGGGAGGCGATGGCCGCCAGATCGAGGGGGAAGTTGTGCACGTTGCGCTCGTGCATCGCCTCAATGCCGAGACCGCCACGGTTGAGCACATCGGCCCAGGTGTCGATCAGCCTGCCCTGGTGATCGAGAATCGAGTGGTTGAAGTTGAGGCCGTTGAGGTTGAACGAGAAGCTCACCACGGCCAGGGCGGCAAACCAGATGCCCACCACCGGCCAGGCGGCCAGAAAGAAGTGCAGGCTGCGGCTGTTGTTGAAGGAGGCGTACTGAAAGATCAGTCGACCGAAATAGCCATGGGCGGCGACGATGTTGTAGGTCTCCTCCTCCTGGCCGAATTTGTAACCCCGGTTCTGGGATTCGGTTTCGGTGGTTTCACGCACCAGGGAGCTGGTGACCAGCGAGCCGTGCATGGCCGAGAACAGGCTGCCGCCGAAAACACCTGCCACACCGAGCATGTGGAAGGGATGCATCAGCACATTGTGCTCGGCCTGGAGCACCAACATGAAGTTGAAGGTGCCGGAGATTCCCAGGGGCAGGGAATCGGAAAAGGAGCCCTGGCCGATGCCATAGACCAGCAGCACCGCGGTGGCGGCTGCCACGGGGGCGGAATAGGCCACCGCAATCCAGGGGCGCATGCCTAGCCGGTAGCTCAGTTCCCACTCCCGGCCCATCCAGCAGAAGATACCGATCAGGAAGTGGAAGATGATCAGCTGATAGGGGCCACCGTTGTAGAGCCATTCGTCGAGGCTGATCGCTTCCCAGATGGGATAGAAATGCAGGCCAATGGCATTGCTGGATGGCACAACGGCCGCTGTGATGATGTTGTTGCCATAGAGCAGGCCACCGCTCACGGGTTCCCGTACGCCGTCAATGTCAACCGGTGGTGCGCCGATGAAGGCGAGCACAAAGCAGACCGTGGCAACGAGCAGGCAGGGAATCATCAGCACCCCGAACCAGCCCACATAGAGGCGGTTGTCGGTGCTGGTGATCCAGTCCTGGAAGGATCTCCAGGGGTTACCCCGGGAGCGGGACAGGGAAGTAGTGGTCGTCATGGCAGGTCAGGCGCGGTGGGATCGAAAGGCAAAGGACAAAGCCGGCAAGCGCAGCGCAGCCCTCCGCCAACCCCCGAACAACGGGGCAGAGAAGCCCGTGAACGAGCTTCCATGGCTTGCGCATAACACGTTAGCGTTGAAAGCGCTTATGCGGTGAAAGGCGATATGGGACGTCCTGCTC
>CAMBZX010000024.1 GCA_945872185.1 Synechococcus sp. UW140
GCCTGCCGAGGGGCTGAGCGCCCTGCTTGTCGTGCTCTTGCTGCCGGCCCTGGCCCTGCCCCCACAGGGCGCCAGGGCCCGGTCAGTCGCTGCAGCTGCTGCAGCGCCGTCAGGTTCCGAGCGGCGGGCCGATGGGCAGCAGCGTTCCGGTGGCCTTGTCATCGCCGATGCGCTTGCTGCGAAAGCCGCGAGCTGGCGATCCGGTGCGACCGCCCTGGCCGCTGGGGATGGTTGGCCCGGCTCGAAGCTGGCGGTTGGTCTGTTCCGTCAGGCCCATGCCCAGGCTGGCTTTGTTTCGCGCGCTCTGGATCCTGGCCTGGCCCCGCAACTCTGGCTGGCTCAGGCCAGATCCACGGCTGCGGTTGACCCCGTCGACCAGCCCCGCCCCACCCCTGCGCCCAGCAAGAAGGCTGCGGCTGGGCCCACCACAGCGCCCAGCCCAACGGCTGCGCCCAGCCCCCAGGCCCAGCCCCAAGCTCCAGCTGGATCAGCATCCAGCCCGGCGGCGGCAGCGATCGTCAGCCCGGCTGGCCTGGCCCCTGCGGCGCCGACCCCGGTGCTCAGCGAGGCAGCGTTCGCCAAGTTGATCGCCACGGCCAGTCTCGAAACCCTGGAGCCGCTCTGCCGCCAGCTGGTTGAAGCGGAGGCCAGCAGCCGCTTGCGGCTGGTGCGAGAGCGCTTGCTGGCCCTGCATCCGGCCCCCCAGCCATTGGCGGTGGTGCTGGCCAATGCCGATGTGTTGCTCAGCTGCCAGGCACCCGCTGGGGCTCTCACCGTGCTCGATCGCTACGGCCCGGCTCCCGGCGCCGAGCAGGTGCAGTGGCTCACCCTGCAATGGCGCGCCGCCAATGCCGCCCTCGACCATGGCCGGGCGGCCCTGGCGCTGGAGCGCCTCGCCGCTGAGCGCTATGGCCAGCTGGAGTCCCTGGCTCTGCCGATTCAGCGGCGCCAGGACGGCAGCGTGATCACCCGCTCCGCCCTGGAAGTGATGGCGGACCATCTGGAGGCCCTGGGCCAGCGCCGCACCGCCGGCCAGCTGCTGCTGCTCAGCCGTCAGAGCGATGCCGCCGCCACTGGGCGGCTGCAGCAGGCGATCCGGCTGCTGGCGGATCTGCCGCCCCAGGAGCTGGATGTTTTGCTCGAGCGTGCCCTGGAGCAGGCAGCAGCGGCCGGTGCCTGGAGTGTGGTGAGTGAGTTGCTCACCACCCAGGCAGCCCTGCCCGCTGCCGTGAGCGGTTCGCAGCTGGCGATCGAACGGCAGCTGCGGCTGACGCGCCGGCTCGACGATGTCTACGGCGAATGGCGGCTGCGGAGCCAGGATCCGGCCGCCGCCGCCCGTAGCCTCGAGCTCAAGCAGCAGCTGCGCTCGCCCCGCGCCCCCGGGGGCCACGCCGCCGATCTGCCCGCGCCGTTTTCAGCTCCGGCGGCTTCACCCTCCCCTGAGCCAGCGCCAGTGCCTTCCCCCGCCCCCGCCCTTTCGTCACCATGACCGCCGCCGCGATCGGAGCCCTTCTTTACGAGGGCAAGGCCAAACGGGTCTATGCCACTGAACAGCCAGATCTGGTGGCGGTGGAATACAAGGACGACGCCACGGCCTTCAATGCCCTCAAGAAGGCCCAGCTCAGCGGCAAGGGGGCGCTTAACTGCCGCATCTCGGCCCTGCTGTTTGAGCATCTGGAACGCCTTGGTATTCCCACCCATTACCTGGGCGTGCGCGACACCCTCTGGATGATGGTGCGGCCGGTGCGGGTGATTCCAGTGGAGGTGGTGGTGCGCAATATCGCCGCCGGCTCTCTTTGCCGCCAGATGCCGATCGCCCCCGGCAGCCGCCTGGAGCCGCCCCTGATCGATCTTTATTACAAGGACGACGCCTTGGGTGACCCGCTGTTGTCCGAGGAGCGCCTGGAGCGATTGGCACTCGTCAGGCCCGAGGAGCTGCGTGCCATCCGGGAGCTGGCCCTGCGGGTCAATGCCGTGCTCGGTGAGCTGTTCGCTGAGGTGGGGCTGGAGCTGGTGGATTTCAAGATTGAATTGGGCTTCACCACCACGGGGGATCTGGTGGTGGCGGATGAGATCAGTCCCGACACCTGCCGCCTCTGGGACAGGGCCATCAGCGACAGCCAGAGACGAATTCTGGACAAGGATCGCTTCCGCCAGGATCTCGGCGGCGTGGTCGAGGCCTACGGGGAGGTCCTCAAACGGGTCCAAGGGGTATGTCCCGAACCACGTGTCTACGGGTAAGGTCGGCAAAATTTGCGGCCTGGCCGCTCCGCCCCCGATCCCCATGCCAGGCCTTCGCCTCCGCAGGTCGCTTCTCTCCCCCGGCGTCGCCCTGCCGCTGCTTGCCGGAGCGATGCCCCTGGCGGTGCTGGTGCTGCTGGCACCCGAGCGGGCCAGCGCAGCCCAGGAGGCTGCGCAGAACGTGGTGCTCCAGAGCCAACCCCCCGCCCAGGCAGGGGTTGACGTCCAATCGGCGGTTGGCGTCCAATCGACTCTCGCGTTGCCAGCGCAGGCGGGTTCCCAGCCAGGGGCTGCTGTGCCGTCCGCACTGCCCGTTCAGGCCGCCCTGTCGTTGCCGACGGCGGCTCGCCCCCAGGGGCTGAATCCAGCTGCCGCTTCATCCCGGCCGACACCCATCCCTGAGCCCCCCACTGTCGTGGCCCCCAGTGTGCTGCTGGCCCAGGCCGACGCGGCTGCCCCAGCCCCGACACCGGTTTCCACGCCAGCTGCCACGCCAGCGGCACCGGCGGCGTCTCCAGAGGCGCCCACGGCCACGCCAGTGGAGCCGGCGGCCGATCCTTTCGGCGCTCCGGGCCTGGGAGGCCCCCCGGCCAGTCCGTTCAATGCCGAGCCTGCTCCTGCGGCCCCGGCGCCCTCGCCCCAGGCCAGCCAGGAGTCGCGGGTGTTGGTCAGTGAGGTGGTGATCGAGGGGCTGGATGGCCATCCCGAACGGGAGCGGCTGGAGCTGGCGGCCTACGGGGCGATGAATGTCACCCCTGGCACCGAGATCACCCGCAGCGAACTGCGCAATGATCTCGCGGCGATCTATGCCACGGGCTGGTTTGCCGATGTGCGCATCGAGCCCGTCGACGGTCCCCTGGGGGTGCGCCTCAAGGTGCAGGTGGTTCCCAACCCCGTGCTCACCAAGATCAGCCTCGATCCCGCCGATGCCGAGGTGCCCAAGCAGGTGGTGCAGGACACCTTCGCCGCCGATCTGGGCCGCACCCTCAATCTCAACACCCTGCAGACCCGCATGCAGGAACTGCAGAAGTGGTACGGAGACCAGGGCTATTCCCTGGCCCGGGTGACCGGCCCCAGCCGCATCAGCCCCGATGGCGATGTGCAACTGGTGATCCGTCAGGGGATCGTGGAGGGGGTGGAAGTGCAGTTCATCAACAAGGAGGCCTCGCCCACCAACGACAAGGGCCAGCCAATCCGCGGCAAGACCAAGCCCTGGGTGATCACCCGGGAGATCTCGCTCAAGGCCGGCCAGGTGTTCAACCGCCGCAACCTGGAGGAAGATCTCAAGCGCCTCTATGGCACCGGTCTGTTCAGTGACGTCAAGGTCACCCTGCGGCCCGTGCCGGACAATCCGGGGCGGATCACGATTGTGCTGGGCATTGTGGAACAGTCCACCGGCTCCCTCTCCGGCGGTCTGGGCTATAGCCAGAGCCAGGGGGTATTCGGTCAGGTACAGATTCAGGACAGCAACCTGCTGGGCCGCGCCTGGGATCTGTCCACCAGCTTCACCTACGGCCAATTCGGCGGCCTGGTGGACCTCACGTTCACGGATCCCTGGATCAAGGGGGATCGGTATCGCACGGCCTTCCGCGCCAAGGCGTTCATCAGCCGCGACGTTCCTCAGATTTTCCAGAGCCAGGATAATGGCAATATCCTGACGGCCGGCAATTTCTATGAACCGCCGGGCACAACGCTGTCTTACAACATCAACAGCAATAATAACCCCCTTGGCAAGACTTTCGACTCGATCCAAGAAGCCATTGATGGCGATAACGATCTGAGCTGGTTTGACTACGTTGGTAACTCAGTGGTGATTCAGCGGGTTGGCGGTAACCTGCAATTTGTGCGCCCGCTCAACGGTGGCAATCCCTTCAAGCGTGCCCCCTGGAGCATCGTGCTGGGTCTGAGTGGTCAGGATGCCACGCCAATGGATTTCGCTGGCACCTCGAGTCGCTATGGCGTTTCCAGCAACGATTTCAATAATGATGGCAGCCAGGTATCGACTGATTCGGTGATCTGTCTGGCCTACAATTGCGCCAGTCATAACCAGTTGTTTGGCGTGCGGATTGCCGCCACGATGAACAACCTCAACGACCCTCGCAATCCCACCAAGGGCAATTTCCTCAGCCTTGGCACCGAACAGTTCATTTCGGTGGGTCCCGATTCGCCCACCTTCAACCGACTGCGTGCCAGCTACACCCATTACATCCCTGTCAACTGGCTGAAGATCTACAAGGGTTGCAAGCCCAAGGCCGGCGAAGTCGCTGATTGCAAGCAGGCCCTGGCCTTCCAGGTGTCGGCCGGCAGTGTGATTGGCGATCTGCCCCCCTTCGAGGCCTTCTGTCTGGGGGGCGGTAACTCCGTGCGTGGTTATTACGACTGCGATCTGGGCGTGGGCCGCAACTTCGGCGAGGCCACGATTGAGTACCGCTTCCCGATCTTCAGCATCATCAGTGGCGAGCTGTTCCTGGATGGTGGCACCACCTTCGGCAGCCAGGCCAACGTGCCCGGCAATCCCGGTGGCCTGCTCGGTAAACCCGGCGCGGGCTTCTCGGTGGGAACGGGCCTGATCGTCACCACCCCGGTGGGGCCGTTGCGCCTGGAGGTGGCCAGTCAGGATCTCACCGGCAACTGGCGCTTCAACCTCGGCGTCGGCTGGAAGTTCTGATGCACCCGTGGCCAAGCGATTACGGCCAGGCCTGGACTCTGGCCAGCGCCGTCGAGCGCGACGGTGTGGGACTGCATGGTGGTGAGCACACCCAGGTGCGGCTCCAGGCCAGTGAGGTGCCTGGTTACTGGGTCGGCTGGCTCGATGACCCCCAGCTGCCGCTGCTGCGGCTGGAGCCCGGCCAGGTGAGTGACACCCAGCTATGTACAGCCCTGCGGCTTGGTCAGCGGCGTCTGGCCACGGTCGAACATCTGCTGGCGGCCCTGGCCGGCTGCGGTGTCAGCCAGGCCCAGATCCTGGTGCAGGGCGAGGAGATTCCCCTGCTCGATGGTTCGGGGTTGCCCTGGGTGGAGGCGATCGCCGAGGCGGGCCTCCGCTGCCTTGGACCCCGCCAGCTACCACCGCCGCTGGCCGAACCGATCGTGCTGCGCCAGGGGTTGAGTTTCATCACGGCCCTGCCCGCTGAGGACCTGCTGCTGGGCGCCGCCATCGAGTTTCCCCAGGCGGCGATCGGCCGTCAGCTCTATTCGCTGGCGTTGACGCCCGAGAGCTTCGTGCGCGAGATCGCCCCCGCTCGCACCTTCGGCTTCCGCGACCAGGTGGAGGCCCTGCGGGCCGCTGGCCTGATCCGGGGCGGCGGCCTCGACAATGCCCTGGTCTGTGATGGCGAGCGCTGGCTCAACCCGCCCCTGCGCTTCGCCGATGAACCGGTCCGCCATAAGCTCTTGGACTTGTTGGGAGATCTGGCCCTGGCGGGTCTGCCGCTGGCCCAGGTCTTCGCCTATCGCGGCTCCCACGGCCTGCACACCGCCCTGGCTGCGGCCCTGAGTTCCGCTCCCGACCGAGTTCTACCTGAGCCTGTCTGAAATCCTCTTGACCGCCACCACCGCCACCACCGCCCCCGCCGGTTCCGAAGCTGCCGACGCTCCTACCGCCGAGGAGCCCGCCGTCGCTGCCCCGGTAGCACCGGACATTGCCGCCAGCATCGATCCGTTCTCCCTGGCTGCCGCAGGTCCCGCCGCTGAGCCGGTGGTGTTGGCCTGTGAGCAGATCCTCAATCTGCTGCCCCATCGCTATCCCTTCGCCCTGGTGGATCGGGTAGTGGCCTACGAGCCCGGCCGCCTGGCGGTAGCGATCAAGAATGTCAGCTTCAATGAGCCCCAGTTTCAGGGCCATTTCCCCGGACGCCCCCTGATGCCTGGGGTGCTGATCGTGGAAGCGATGGCCCAGGTGGGTGGCCTGATCGTCACCCAGATGCCGGATCTGCCCAAGGGGTTGTTCGTGTTCGCCGGCATTGATGGCGTGCGCTTCCGAAGGCCGGTGGTGCCCGGCGATCAGCTGCGCATCACCTGTGAGCTGCTGAGCCTCAAGCGCAAACGCTTCGGCAAGGTGCGCGCCCAGGCCACCGTGGCCGGGGAGCTCGTCTGTTCCGGCGAGCTGATGTTCTCATTGGTGGACTGAACCGATGACGAGTGCAGCCATGGCCCCCTCGGTGCATCCCACGGCGGTGGTCGACCCCCGCTCCCGCATCGGCAGTGGTGTCGAAATCGGTCCCTATGCCGTCATCGGCGCCGACGTGGAGATCGGTGCTGGCAGCCGCATCGGGCCCCATGTGGTGATCGACGGACGGGTGCGGATGGGAACAGGAAATCGCATCTTCCCCGGGGCCTGCATCGGCCTCGAGCCCCAGGATCTCAAGTACGGCGGCGCTCCCACTGAGGTGGTGATCGGCGACGACAACACGATCCGCGAGTGCGTCACCATCAACCGCGCCACCCATGAGGGTGAACAGACACGGCTGGGCAGCGGCAATCTGCTGATGGCCTACTGCCATATCGGCCATAACTGCGACTTGGGGGATCGCATTGTCATCGCCAATGGAGTGGCGGTGGCCGGCCATGTGGTGATCGGTGATCGCGCCGTGATCGGTGGCGTGTTGGGCATCCACCAGTTCGTGCACATCGGCACCCTGGCGATGGTGGGTGGCATGAGTCGCATCGATCGCGACGTGCCCCCTTTCGCCATGATCGAGGGCCATCCCGGCCGCATTCGCGGTCTCAACCGCATCGGTCTGCGCCGCAGCGGCATGGCCGATCAGGACGCTGGTGCCCAGTTGCGCCAGCTTCAGGAGGTGTGGACCCTCCTTTATCGCAGTGAGCTGGTGCTGGCCGATGCCCTGCGCTCCGCCCGCCAGATGCCCCTGCTGCCCGCTGCCGACGAGCTCTGCCGGTTCCTCGAGGCTTCCGTCGGACCGGGACGCCGGGGTCCGCTGCCGGCCCAGCGCTGATGGTGCGCCTGCTGGTGAGCACCGGTGAGGTGTCCGGCGATC
This sequence comes from Synechococcus sp. UW140, assembly GCA_945872185.1. GTDB lineage: Bacteria > Cyanobacteriota > Cyanobacteriia > PCC-6307 > Cyanobiaceae > Cyanobium. Next base: position 7,239 of record CAMBZX010000024.1, read on the forward strand.
TGCAGGGGGCCCTGTTGATCCGTGCCCTGCATGCGGAGGCGGCTGAGCGCCAACTGGCGCTCGAGGTGGTGGCCCTGGGCGGGGAGCGCATGCGCCAGGCCGGCGCCGAGCTGCTGGCCGACACCGTGAGCATGGGGGCTATCGGCCTGCTGGAGGCCCTGCCCCTGGTGCTCCCCACCCTGAAACTGCAGGCCAGATTGAGGCGCTGGCTGGAGAGCCATCCCCCCGATGGGGCAGTGCTGATCGACTACATGGGGGCCAATGTGAATCTGGGCCTGCGCTTGCGGCGGCGTTATCCAAAGTTGCCGATTGTCTATTACATCGCGCCCCAGGAGTGGGCCTGGCGCCTGGGCGATGGCGGCACCACCCGGTTGATCGGCTTCACCGATCGCATCCTGGCGATCTTTCCGGAGGAGGCCCGCTTCTATGGATCCCATGGTGCCGCCGTCACCTGGGTGGGCCATCCCCTGATCGACACCATCGGCCAGATGCCTTCGCGCCAGGAGGCCCGCGCCCAGTTGAATCTGGCCCAGGATCAGCCTGTGCTGCTGTTGCTGCCCGCCTCCCGGCGCCAGGAATTGCGCTATCTGCTGCCACTGATGGCGGCGGCGGCGGCCCAGTTGCAACGGCGCCATCCGGGCTTGCAGGTGCTGGTGCCGGCGGGGCAGGCTGGCTTCGAGCCGTTGCTGGAGGCGGGCCTGCGTCGGGCCGGGGTGCGGGCCCGGGTGATTGCTGACGCGGCAGCGGATGGGCAGTGGCCCCAGCTGTGCGCGGCCGCCGATGTGGCGCTCACCAAGTCCGGCACGGCCAATCTGCAGCTGGCCCTGCGCGGGGTGCCCCAGGTCACCGGCTATCGGGTCAGCCGCCCCACGGCCTTCGTGGCCCGCCGCCTGCTGCGCTTCAACGTGGCCCATATCTCGCCGGTGAACCTGATCCTGGAGGAGCGGCTGGTGCCGGAACTGCTCCAGGACCGGCTCATCCCCGCCGCGATCGTCGCAGCGGTCGAGCCCCTGCTGGTCGCCGATGGTGCGGCAGTTCGTACGATGTTGGAGGGCTACGGCCGTCTGCGCCTCAGGCTCGGGGAACCCGGCGTCACTAGACGTGCGGCGGCCGCGATTCTGGATCAGGTGCAGGCGGCCACCGTGGCTCTCCCTGCCGCTTCGTGCGTCTGATGCGTCTGATCGCCTTGCTGCTGAGCCTGCTGCTGGTGCTGGCGGGGCCGCTGGCCCCTGCCCAGGCCGCCACCGACGAGGCTGTACTGGCCGGTGGCTGCTTCTGGTGTTTGGAGCACGATCTGGAGGGGCTGGCCGGGGTGCTGGATGTGGAGAGCGGCTACAGCGGCGGCAAGCTCGCCAATCCCAGTTACCGCCAGGTGTCCTCCGAAACCACCGGCCATCAGGAATCGGTGCGGGTGCGCTTTGACAACACCCGCATTCGCTACGACGCGTTGCTGCGGGCTTACTGGCGCAACATCGATCCCTTTGATGGCAAGGGCCAGTTCTGCGACAAGGGCGATTCCTATCGTCCGGTGATTTTCACCAGCAATGCCACCCAGGCGGTGGAGGCCCGCAACAGCCTGCTGGCCGCGGCGCGGGAGCTGGGCCAGCCGGCCTCGTCGATCAAGGTGTCGATCAAGCCCCTCACCCGCTTCTGGCCCGCCGAGCAGTACCACCAGAACTACGCCAGGCGCAATGGTCTGCGTTACAGCTACTACCGCTTCGCCTGTGGTCGCGATCGGCGCCTCGATGCGGTCTGGAGCGGCAAGGCCCGCAGCTCGGAACGCTGGAAAGGCAGCTGAAGGCCAGCGCCGGGGTTGGTGGACTAGGGCCGGGATCACCGTGGTTGTCGGCAGATCACCAGCCAGCTGCAGCCATCGATCCTCTGGGCGGGCTGCTCAACAGGCTGCAGTACGCAACGATCATTGGTGCCCGAGAGAAGTCGGCAGATCCGGCGGTATGGGGACCGGAGCTGGGCTGGCGCCACCGGGCGAGAACGGTTCTGCCGGCCCGGCAACGCCAGCTAGGCCCTGGAGGCGCTGGACCTCGCGAGGCCGCCCAGTTCGCGCTCAAATCTGTGGAAATTATGAAGGCAGTCGGCGCTGAAATGTCCGGGAATCCTTGCAGGAAGCGATCAGTCGCCCTGGTGGCGCCCGGAGGCCTCCCCTACATTCGTCCCCTCCAGATGGCAGGGTTGTGTATGTATCTGCTGACCATCCGTGACGGTCTCCAGACCCGTCATATCGGTCCCTATGCGAGCCCTGCCCAGGCGGCCGACGACCTCGATGCTCTGTTGGCCCAATGCGGTGAGCGGGCCCATTGGCAGATCCACGAACTCGAAGCCCCCGGTCGCCTTGTCGGCGATCGCCAGGCGCTGGCGGCTGCGTCCTGAGCTGTGACGATCTGGCGTGGTGATCCCTGTATCCCGGTGTCAATCAGGGGCGCCCAGTCTTCGGGTAGCCCCGCAACAGACCGCTTTCGATCATCAGCCCCACCCCGGCCGTGATCAGGATCAGGCCCAGGCAGCCGTACCAGAACCAGGGACCGGCCTGGGGCACGGCCTGGCCGGCGGAGCTGCTGGCAGCCAGCTGCGACCAGGTCTGCACGCCTTTGCGGATCACCGCCTCGCCGAACACGCACAGGCCAGCCGGCAGGAGCAGAACTCCCAACTGGGCTTTGACATACCAGCGAATCTTCTGGACGGCCATGACTCCGTGGATCGCTGCGGCCAAACCTAGGCCGGGGCCCCACCGCAGATCCAGTTCACCAGGGTCTGGACCCCGAAGCCGGTGGCGCCGGCCGGATCCTGGCCCCGCGCCTTCTCGCTCCAGACCGTGCCGGCGATGTCGAGGTGGGCCCAGGGGATCCCCTGGGTCACGAAATCCTGCAGGAAGAGCGCCGCGGTGATGGAACCGCCCGGACGGGGGCCGGTGTTCTTCATGTCGGCCAGGGTGCTCTTCAGACCCGAGCGGTAGCTGGCCTGCAGTGGCATCCTCCAGAGATCTTCACCACCCATGCGGGCCCCGGACAGCAGACCGTCGGCGAGCACGTCGCTGGTGCTCCAGAGGCCGGCGATCTCTTCGCCCAGGGCGATCACGCAGGCGCCGGTGAGGGTCGCCAGGTCGACGATCGCGTCGGGTTCCAGTTGGCAGGCATACACCAGGGCATCGGCCAGGGTGAGCCGGCCTTCGGCATCGGTGTTGTTGATTTCAATCGTGGTGCCGTTGGAGGCGGTGAGGATGTCGCCCGGGTGCACCGCAGCGCCACTGATCATGTTTTCGCAGCTGGCGACGATCACGTGCACCTCCACCCCTTCGGGTTTGCGCTGGCCGATGGCCCGCGCTGCCCCCAGCACGGCGGCGCTGCCGCCCATGTCGTACTTCATCATCTCGATCTGGCCGCCGGCCGTCTTGAGGTTGTAGCCGCCGGAGTCGAAGGTGAGTCCCTTACCCACCAGCACCACCCGCCGTTTCACCTCACCGGCGGGGCGGTAGGTGAGATGGATGAACTTGGGCTCCAGATCGGAGCCCTGGGCCACGGCCAAGTAGGCCCCCATGCCGAGAGCTTCGCAGTCGGCGCGCTCCAGCACCTTCAGCTCCAGGCCAAAGCCCTGGGCAATGGCCGCGGCGATCTCGGCCAGGGCGGCCGGTGTGGCCACATTCGGCGGGGCGGCCACCAGTTGGCGGGCCAGCTCGATACCGCCGCAGATGGCATCCAGGTGCGCCAATCCTTCCCAGCCCTCGGCTCCCAGGCCCAGCAGGGCCACCTCCTCGGGCAGGTTCTGGGGCTCGGCTTCACTCTTGAAGCGCTGGTCCACGTACAGCCCGAGGCGGGTGGCTTCGGCCATGGCGGCGGCGGCAGCGGCGGTGCCGAAGCTTTCCGCCGGCATCAGCAGCCCCAGCTGACGGGTTCCCAGCTTGGCGCTGCTGCGGGCGGCATTGGCGCAGGCATTTCGCAGGCCGGTGAGGTGGAAGGCGGCGGCTTCGCCCAGGCCCACCAGAATCAGATTCGCCGGGGTCTGCCCCAGCCGTTCAATGCAGAGCAGTTCGCCCGGTTTGGCCTTGAAGCGCCGCTGCTCGAGCAGGGCCGGCAGGGCGTCACCGAACAGCGCCGCGAGTTGCTGGCGCTCGGGATGGTCGACATCGCTGAACAGGCCCATCGCCAGGCTGTCGCCGCTCCAGTTATCAAGGGGATGGCCGCCGGGGGCCACACAGCGGAAATCCATGGATCCTGTACGGGCTGAGGAGGGATCGTAGCGATGCCGGCCCGAGCTCCCCGCCGCGGCCGCTTCAGCTGGGGTCGGCAGTGAACGGGGTGGCCCAGCGCTCCCGGGTTTCCTTGTTGAAGGGCGGCAGCCAGCGGCGGATCAGGGTCTGCTCGAGGCGGCGACGGTCGCGGCCATCGCTGGGCACATCGCACCAGAAGCGAATGCTCAGGTTGGTGCTCAGTTCGGCCTGGCCGAGGGCCTCGCTGTAGGCCGCCAGATAGCGCTTGCAGTCGTGATCCCCCTTCCAGCGGCGGTCGGCACAGCCGGTCTCGCCCACGTAGAGCAGCAGCGGAGAGGGGCCAGCGGCGGGGCGATCCAGCACCAGGTAGATCGCGGCGCCCTGCTGTGGCGCACGGGGCCAACGCCAGAAGGCCAGGCTCTGGGCCTGCAGCGTCAGCGGATTGAGGCTGGTGGCCTGGTCGGTGCCGAGGGGGCCGTCGGCGGGGCTGGTGCTCGCGGTGGCTGCGAACAGCAGCCCCTGGCTTGCGCCCATGGCCAGGGCGGCCGCGGGCCCGGCAGCCGCCCCGGCGAACAGCGGGGCCTGGTGGGCGAGCAGGCGCTCTTGCCAGTCGAGCAGGTGCTGGCGCAGCAAGGGCGGTGGCAAGGGGGCCGGGCTGGCACCAGCGGTGGGGCTGGCAGCTGCGAACAGATCGCCCTGGCGTGCCAGGGGGCCTGTCATGGGTTCGGGCGGTTGGCCGCGGGCAGCACCGGGCCGGCCGGAGCCGGCTGGAAGGTCACCCGGCCGATCCAGGCCTCCACCAGTGCCGCGCTGAGTTGCAGGCGCTGCTGCAGATCAGCCAGGTCTGTGAAGGGGCGGCGAGCCCTATCGCGCAGCAGCCGGCTCACCAATTCCGGATCGATGGCGGGCAGGCGTTCCAGGTCGCTGGCACCGGCCTGATTGACGGCGATCGGCTCGCAGCGGCTGGCGGCAGGAGGGGCCGTTCCGTACCAGCGAAACTCCAGCAGCGGTTGCCAGCCGTTCAGCTCGCCCTCGCTCAGCGCGAGCAGGCGTTGCAGATCCTCCAGGCCGCTCAGCTGCACGCCGCCTGCCTGGAGCCGCAGCAGCAGATCCACCTGTTCGGGGCGGCAGCCGGGCAGGCGCAGCCAGTCAGCGGCGGTGGCCCGGTTCACATCCAGGCGCCAGCCGAGGGCGGCGGCATGGCGCACCTCCTCGGCGTTGCTGAGGCGCCGGCCCGGCTCGCGGGCCAGTTTCAGGGCCAGCAGATCCCGTTCGATCGCATCGGCGCCATCCCTGGCGCTGGCCGCCTGGTCGGCGGCGCGGCCGTCCCCGAAGCTGGGGTTGGCCGCTGGACGTTCAGCAGGCGGTCGCTGGACGCGGGGCAGCTGGCCACTGGCGATCAGCAGCTGACGGGCGAGGGGATCCAGCCAGTGCTGCTGGGCCATGCTGGCTGGCATCGCATCGAGAACGGATCTGAACGTAGCGGTGTTCTCCGTTTTTGGGCCAGTCGCTCAGCCCGAGCCTGAGGTCGATCACGGCGGCGTGGCTGCGGTTGCCTGCACCGGCGGCATGCGTGGATCCGAACTCCCCAGCCGCGGCGTCGCTGAGCAGAATCGCCCGTACATCCCCTCCGTTCCCCAAGCGGCGCCGCGGCCATGGCTTTCTTCGAATCCGAGATTGTTCAGGACGAAGCCCAGCGTTTGTTCAGCGATTACCAGGGCCTGATGCAGCTCGGCAGTGAGTACGGCAAGTTTGATCGAGAGGGAAAGAAGCTCTATATAGAGCGCATGGAAGAAATGATGGATCGCTATCGCGTATTCATGAAACGCTTTGAGCTTTCTGAGGACTTTCAGGCCAAGCTCACCGTGGAGCAGCTGCGCACCCAGTTGGGGCAGTTCGGCATGACGCCTGAGCAGATGTTCGCGCAGATGAACCAGACGCTTGAGCGCATGAAGAACGAGCTGCAGAAGCAGGCCTGAAGCTTGGTGCCGGGGGCAGATTCGACGCGACGGATGGCACCCCGGAGCCGCCACCTGAAACATCCAATTTCTTCGTCGCCACGGGCTGCGGCGATGCCGCTGCTTCAGGGCCCCCAGCGCTGGGCGCCCAGGAAGGTGAGGTCGACAAAGTCGCTGGCCTGGTGATCGCGCGGGCCCAGGGAGTCCTGCAGGCCGCCGGTGCCCACGCAGGCGAAATTCAGCGGCCGGACCGTGCTGCCCAGCTGCTGCAGGCTATGGCTGAAGGCTGCGGAGCTGGAATGGGCGCTGATGATCACCACGGCGCTGGGATCGGCCCGGTGCAGCTGCCTGCCGTGCTGCCCCATCGGTGGCGGTGGAGTTGCGCTTCACCCTGGCAGTGGCCACCGAAGGCACCTTCCCGATGGAGCACGGCGATGCGATGTAGCGGCCGGCCCGCACCAGAGCATTGACGATCCGGTCGATTTCCGTCTGCTGCTGCCCCTGACGCTACTGATGGCGATGGTGCTGCTGGTGTTCAAGGTGCGCCCCGATGAGCAGGATTCCCGCGCCAGCATCCCGGTGACGGTGTTGCTCACCCTGGTGTTCCTGCAGCAGACCTACCGCGATGATCTGCCTGACCTGCCCTTCTTCACCTTCCTTGATCAGGTGTATGTGGTGGCCTACGTGGTGACACTGCTGGCCTTCGTGCTGGTGATCTGGATCGGTCGCCGTTATGCCTCCATGGAGGCGCTGGCGGAAGGACCTGACCGCACCAAGCTGAGGCAACGACTGGAAGACCTCGACAACAGCTGGCCCCTGGTGGTGGTCGCCTTCAGTGGCACGGCGATCGCCATCTCCTGGATGCTGATCCCTGCCGGGACCTGACCCGGCTCAGGGGTTTCCTTGGCCGCGGCGTTCTGCCATCCCCGTGGTCCTGCTCCAGGTTCGTCCCGATGGCCGGGCTGAGGCGCGTGCGGTCTGGCCGATCTGTTCCCCGCCTCGCTGAGATCGGGGTTGCCGGACGACCCTGGCGGTTCAGGCTGGGCATCGATCCCACCGGCTCTGACCTCCACCTGGGGCATGCGATCGGCACCCGAATCTTGGTCCTGCTGCTCCAGCCGCTGGCTGCCCACCAGCCGCAGAATGGGCCGACAGGGAAGACGCCGACCACGTTGAAGAGCCCGTTGGAGGCGCACTGCTGAAGGGTTCTAGCTCTCAGAGTTCCGGGCGGCGGTCTTCTGGTGATTCGTACCGGGGGCGAGTCCTTCGGTCGGGGATGCCAGATGCTGAGAGTGGTATGCAGGGGATCACGGTCAGATTTTCGCTTCCCGGATACGCCCTGCGGCCTGTGTGGGATTGACAGGACGGCGGAGCCGACCATGGCCTTGCTATAAGCGATGCTGTAAGCCGTGGCTTACGCCGCCTGAAGCAGTCGAAGGGTGAGATGGGGCGCCATCGTTCCAAGCGTAATGGCCGTGAATCAGCTGGCGACAGCACCAAACCTCAATCGATCTGTTAGAACTCAGTGAATTTTTAAGGTGACTCGGAAGAGCTAGCTCTTCTTGATAGTCAATCTTTCCCTATCCTGCCTTCATTCTCTGTCCATGGTATTTCCAGGAATGCATTACGATCCCTGGTCGCCCAATGAACAGCGATATCCCTCCGGAGAAGAACAGAGGCGATTGGGCGAGCTCCATGACCGTTTCCTGGAGCGCTCGTCCCATTACATCGGCTTCCCAAATAGCAGAATCTTGGATTTCAGTTCACTGGCGCCTTTTCTGAAGTTTAATATTAATAATATTGGCGATCCCTACCATCCGAACGATGGCATTAACACCTGCGAATTTGAGCGGGAGCTGCTGGACTTCTTCTCTGAAATTTTTCATCTTGATCTGGGCCAGGGCTGGGGTTATCTCACCAACGGTGGTACCGAAGGTAATATGTATGGCATCGTGCGGGGCCGTGATGCTTACCCTGATGCCCAGCTGATCTTCTCGGAGGAATCTCACTACTGCTTTAAGAAGATTGCCCATCTCTTGCGTATGCCATACAGCGTTGTTCCTTGTCACGCTGACGGCCGTCTTGATCTTGAGGCTTTTGCTGCAATCATTGATGGACTCAAAGGCCAACCCTGTGTGATTAATCTCAACCTGGGAACCACCTTCCATGGGGCGATTGAATCACCAGCAGAGGTGCTCAACATCCTTGATCGCCACGGCTGCCACGAATACTACCTCCATATTGATGCGGCACTCTATGGTCCGATGTTGCCGTTCATTCCAGGGGCTCCTGTTTTTGACTTTCGCCTTCCAATCCATAGTCTTTCCTTTTCCGGTCATAAGTTTTTGGGAACACCGATTCCCTGTGGCATGGTGCTCTGCAATCTCAGGCAGTCTTCGGGTTTTGGCGGCAGCGCCGAGTATGTGGGTTCTGTGGACACCACACTTTCGGGATCCAGAGATGGTCTTTCCACCTTGATCTTGTGGAGTCTGATCAGCCGATTGAAACGGGCTGGCCTGGCGGAATTGGCCCAGGAATCATTGACGTTGGCAGAGGACGCCGTCAGCGGGCTCAAGCAAGCGGGCATCGCCAACATTCGCCATGACTATGGCAACATTGTTGTCTTCCGAAGGCCCGGTGAAGAGCTGGCCAGGCGTTGGCAACTGGCCACTCGCGGCGATTTTGCCCATATCGTGACAGTTCCTGGTGTTACTGGAGAAATGCTGAAAAGATTCGTCTCTGAATTGGTGCAGGAATTCGAAAATGACCAAGATCACCACGTAGAGTCTCATGGACTCCAAGCTTGTCCCGTACCGCCTTGTCTTATCAAGATCCCTCAAGTCGACTTTGGTTAAGCTAAGTTTATTCAACTCAACCACAAATTGTCAGGAATTTTCTTGATGGAATTATCGCGTACATGGCTTCGGCGCTTCAAGAGCCCTGCGGCCCAGGGAGCATTGTTCGCGGTTCTATGGCTCGCAGTTACAAATGTAACTATTTACTTCATTTATCTCCGTGCTGTGGATGCGGTTAAGGAGGAAATCCGGGAGGGCTTGCTGCGAAATGTCAATGCCGCAGCAACAATCATAGATGGCGACCAGCACAAGCAGTTCAAGTCCAAAGCTTCAAAGACTGACCCTGCCTATATTTATCTGACCCAGAGGCTTGAGGCCTTGCGCAAGGCGTCCAAGGATGTTCGGTACCTCTATACAAATGTAATCGATTCGGGTAAGGTTTATTTTATTGTTAATGGTAGCCCTCAGAACGATAACGACAAGGATGGCCGCCCTGACGAGGCTCCTCAGTTGATGGATTCTTATCCGGATGCTGGCCAGGCTCTGTTGGAGGCCTTGACAAAGCACAAGGCGACGGTTGATCGGGAACCCTATACCGACGTATGGGGTACTTTCTATAGTGCTTATGCCCCATTCTATGACTCAAGGGGCCGTTTTGTCGGAACTCTGGGCATGGATCTGGAGCTGGTGACGTTGCAGGCTCGCTTGGTCCCGATCGGGGTTGCTGCTCAACGGGCTGCTTTCACCTCTGGAATCCTGGCGGTGCTGTTTGGTACCGGTGTCTGGTACTTTCGCCGTACAAATAAAAGTCTGCTGCAAGGTCGCCGACAGGCTGAATCCGAACTCGGCCTCATCTCTTCCGGTCGCAGCCAGGATCGCAGGGCTGCCGCCCTGCAATTGGCTGCCGTTGCCCAAAGGTTGGCCGAGCCAGGCTCCGGGGCCAAGGAGAGCGGAAGCTCAGCAGAAGCCGCATCCGGCTATGGACAGGCACTGCAGCAATACGCAAAGGCCAGGCTCAGGCAAGCACCTGTTGAGATGGCCAACTTTGAACTTGCATCTGTGCTTCAGGCCGCATTCCAAGATGATTCAACCCATCCGATCCAGGTGCAGATCAATCGAAATGTGCCCAAGCTCTTGTGTGGTTCCGCCGATCATCTCCGCGACAACCTGAAGACCTTGGCGACCCATCCTTTTGCCAAGGCTAATCTGGGCAATTTGGATACTGTTGATGTTGATTTTGAGCGCGAATCTTTGAATGCTCTGGATCTTCTGATCACGCTTGGTTATCAGGCACAGCAGGATACTCGGGCCCTTAGAATCACCAGCCCCACCGTCAACGAAGGCTCAACTTATGCCGTCTTCACGATCACCGGTATCGTGAGCCTGGATCTGAGCCTGGAGCTGGGTAATACGGTTGATGCCTCAGATAACGATGCCACGTTTACCGATTTCAGGCTTGAGTACTCCAGCGATGCTGGCAACCACTGGATCCTTTACTCCTGGAATGGCAGCACGGGCAACCGACCCACGGTTCCTGCCGTAGGCAGCCTGCTGGTTCGTGTCGATATCTCCAGTGAGCAGGATGATGTTTTTGATGAAGCGGAAACGTTCACACTCAAGGCCATCACGGATACTGGCGAGGCTGCCGTTGGCATCGCCACGATCAAGGATGACGGTACTGGCACCATATTCAACGCTGACGGCACGGTCAACACCAGCAGCTTGAAGAAAGACGATCGCTCTGCTGATGCCAAGCGACCAGAGCTGGCAGCAATCGTTGAGGAGCCTGATCTGGTCGGTCATGTCAGTGATGAACAGCGACTGACTTTCGCCGCAAGCTGCGAGCAGATCCGTGCGATTTCCGGCTCGATCCGATTCGAGCATCCTGGGGATTTGAGGTACCAGTTAGTTGTGACGATTCCGTTCAGTAAGTACATTGAGAGCTGATTCATGAATCTTGCTAAAGCACAATCTGAGCGCTGGGTTCCTTTTGTGGTGGTCGGCCTGATTGTGGCCACTGCGGTCGTTCAGGCAGCTGTAGGTTTTAATACCGTATTGTTTCCTGTTCGGCTTGAAGATTATGGATTCAGTAAAAGTTTGATCGGTGTTTGCCTCTCATTTGAGGTGGCGTCTGTTCTGGTCATTGTTGGCTCTATCAATGGCATCATCTCCCGACTTGGGCTGGTAGGCACCGTGGCTCTCGCCACTGGTGGACGGCTGTTGATGTTGTTGATCCTGTCGCAAACCCGTAGTTTTCCGCTGTGGTGTTTCAGTATATTTGGCTTTGGATTAACGACCTATCTGATCCTCATAGCCTTGCAGACCTGGATCAATGGTGTGCCGCTCCAGCGTTACCGGGGCCTGGTGATCGGTTGCTTCAGTTCGGCTCTATCTTTGGGTACAGCCAGTGGCCCCATTGTTCTCAACATGGTTGGCGTTGGTGGCGGTGCCAGGCCCTTTCAGGCCAGCATAGGTATCGTTGCTCTCAGCTTTCTGGTGCTGCTGCCGTTACTTCGGTTTGCGCCTGTGATCAGCAAGCAACCGCGCCTCAGGCTTCGCTATGTAATCCGCATGGCCACGGTGCCGATGATGTCGTCCCTGGTGGGAGGCGTGACCTTTTTCGGTCTGCCCGCCTTCCTGACGTTGTACGGGATGATGAATGGGCTGTCCGTGGATCGTGCAGCCCTGCTGCTCACGGCTTTTATGGTTGGTTCCGTCACCCTCGGGCTGTTGGTTTCCACCCTTTCTGACCATATGAACCGCACGCTGTTGATTGTGTCCTGTGTGCTGGTGGGAGTGGTATGTGCGGTCTATCTGCCCCTAGCTATTTATAACTATCCTGTCGCATTGGGCCTTCTATTTGTCTGGGGCGGAGCCGCTGGCGGTATTTATGCCACCGGGCTGGCTACGGTTGGCCATCTTTTTCGTCAGGAAGATCAGATTTCCGCCAACGTGGCTTACTCGATTATGGATAATCTTGGTGGTGTCGTCGCTGTGATTTCGATTGGCTTTCTGATGGGTGCTGGTATTGCTGATGGCATTGTTTATGTTACGGTGTTGACGGCGCTTACTTATTTTATCTATTGTTTGTCCCAGCTTCGTGCTGAGTAGGCGACGTATTGATTCCATTCCCGCCGCTTCTCTTTTGCCATGACCCAGCCAGGCGCTGACCGCAAACGTCTACGGCGCTCCTATCAGAAGCCCTGGAACAGTGCCGCCTTGATCCTGGCTCTGTTGTCGATTCTTTTGCTGGCTCTGGCCGTTTTTTCGGTTGACAATCGCGCCAAGGGAACGGGGGATTACCTGGAGCTCACGGCCTCATCACCTCTGTCTCGCCAAGCCCGTGGCGACTTGTTGAATCGTGGCAGGCTGCCGAAGAAGGAAGTGCTGGAGCTCGATCGTCAGCAGTTAAAGGATACGCAGATGAAGGTGTCTGTCGGCATCTATGCCATGAATAATTATGGCATTGATCCTCAGGTGCCCTCTTTTGACAGTACGGGGTATATGTGGTTCAAGTGGGGGGATGAACTGCAGCAGTACCTGGTAAAAACAGGCCTGGATATCTGGAAAGTGATGGCCCCTGTCAACTTGCTTGATATCCCTCAGTCCGCCGACACGGTGATGGTGCCTACCGGCACAGATAAGCCCATCAAGATGAAGGATGGAACTTGGTATCAAACAGTTGCTTATAAGGGTAAATTCTTTATAGATCGCAAGGATTTTCGCCGGCATCCTTTTACGAGGCTAAGCCTGCCGATCATGATTGAGGCCGATGATATTTTGCTGAGCTACGGCAATCTGCGCATCGTTCCTGATCTGCAGGGAAGTGGTATTGGCCAGTATATTGATACTAATACCGGCTGGATCAACCTTGGATGGTCGATGGCCGAATACAAGCATCATTACGATACTGACTTTGGTTTTGGCGAGGGAGCATCTGATTATAGTCAATTGGTCTTCGATGTTAGATATGCATCTGATCCCTGGTCTGCATTCTGGAAGATCTTGATCCCCCTGGCTACGGTGATGGCGATGGTGGTGGGTGCCACGAAAATGGATCCTGTCCAGTGGGAGGTGAGGCTGACCATGCCGGTCACCGTGCTGCTGACCCTGGTGTTCTTGCAGCAGTCCCAGGATTCGGGGATACCCAAGCTTCCCTATTTGACATTCCTGGATGAGATTTATGTTGTTTCCTATACGATTACGCTTGGTTCGTTCCTGCTGATGTTGTGGGGTTGCAGGCGTTACTACAGCGCCTTGGCGCTTGAAGATCCCGTATTGCAGAAACGGGAGCTCGCCCGTCTGGATCGTTCCGACGACTATTGGCCAGCCGCTGTGATCTTGGCCGGCATGATCTCCGTCACGATCTGCTGGTTTACGAATTAGTCAAACTCGGGACCATCCGTGGAAATGGGCCAATGGCTCCCCTGGGCAGCAGTATATCCTTGACATGATGGCCAATCTCTGCTGGGAAGTTATCCAGACTTTTTCAGTATGGATTCTCAGGTATTGCCTTCTGATTTTTTTGACTTGGTCTTGATCGCTACCGATGGCCGATCTGATCTTTTCTGATTGATCTGGGCCTTGGCCTTTGGCGGATTGTTGTCGCTGCTGCTTCGCTCAGGCTGCCTCTAATCCCGGTCGTGGCCCTTGTGGAATCCCCGCGGCCGTCTGACCATGGTCACGGCCTTTCCTTGCCGGCTGCTCTTTTGGTCCGCAGTCGCCTGTGGTGACACCGCTGCGTACGATCCGCCGGTACGGCAGGCCAAGCCCCCACGACCCCAATGGTTGAGCAGCCCAGCCCCGATCCGAACATGGCGTTCCTGCCGGCCTGGCTGAGCCGCGGCCTAGCCGACCTCTTCCCTGCCGCCAGCGCTGCCGAGGCGTTGGCAGATCCGGACCAGACGCTGGCGGCCCGCCTGGCCCAGGCCGATGCCAGCTCGCGGCCCCTGCGGGTGAAGCTGGGCATCGACCCCACCGGCTCTGACATTCACCTGGGGCATTCGATTCTGTTCCGCAAGCTGCGGGCCTTTCAGGACGCCGGCCACACCGCCGTGCTGATCATCGGCGACTTCACCGCCCGCATCGGCGATCCCACCGGCAAGAGCGCCACCCGAGTGCAGCTGAGTGCCGCCGAGGTGGAGGCCAACGCCGAGACCTATCTGGTGCAGCTGGGGCTGGGCCAGGATCCGGCCCGGGCGTTGCTGGATTTCACCACCCCCGGTCGCCTGGAAGTGCGCCGCAACAGTGAATGGCTGGCGGCCATGGACTTGCCAGCGGTGATCGATCTCTTGGGCACCAGCACAGTGGGTCAGATGCTGGCCAAGGAGGACTTCGCCAATCGCTATGGCTCCGGCACGCCGATTTCGTTGCATGAGTTTCTCTATCCGCTGCTGCAGGGCTACGACTCGGTGGCGATCGAGGCCGATCTGGAACTGGGCGGCACCGATCAGAAGTTTAATGTGGCCATGGGCCGTGATCTGCAGCGTCACCACGGCCAGCGGCCCCAGTTCGGCCTGCTGCTGCCGATCCTGCCGGGTCTGGATGGTGTGCAGAAGATGAGCAAGAGCCTGGGCAACACCGTGGCTCTCAGCGAGGCCCCCCTTTCGATGTATTCGAAGCTCGAGAAGGTGCCTGATGCGGTGCTGGAGGAGTACCTCACCCTGCTCACTGATCTCGCACTGGAGTCGCTGCCCACCAACCCGCGCGAGCGCCAGAAGGCGATGGCCCTGGAGGTGACGCGCCAGCGCCATGGGGTGGAGGCCGCCGCCGCCGCCCAGGCTGATGCGGCCAGGCTTGTGGGTGGCGCCAGCGGTAGCGCTGCCGCCGATGCCGAGGTGCCCGAGGCCTCGCTGGCAGGGGTGAACTTCCCGGCCAAGGCCTTTTACCTGCTCAGCGCCGTGGGCCTCTGCGCCAGCAGCAGTGAAGCCCGCCGCCAGATCCTGGGCGGCGGCGTCAAGCTCGATGGCGAGAAACTGGTCGACCCCAACCAGGAGTTCGCTGATGCGGCCGCCCTGCAGGGCAAGGTGCTGCAGCTGGGTAAGAAGACCTTCCGGCGGCTGGCGTTCTGAGCGGGGCCGGACTCCGCGCTGGCAATGCCGGAGTAAGGCAGCCGTACGGCACCCACCGTGAATGGGAGCCCCTGGGCAGGCCTGCAGCCCCGGGAGTGGCATCGGCCAAGTGCCGAGCGAGAGTTGCACCTGGCCCTGACGGCCCGCCCCACGGGTCTCTGTAGGCTCAGCAGCCCGCCGGGTTGCGATCGTTGATCATCCTCGGCATCGACCCCGGTCTGGCCCGGGTGGGCTACGGCGTGATTGAGGTGGAAGCGCAGCCGGCAGCCGGGGCGGTTGGCACCCAGCGACTGCTCGATTGCGGCATGATCCGCACCGATGCCGGCCGCAGCGAAGGCGATCGCATGGTGGAGATCGCCTCGGATCTGCGTCAGCTGATCCGCCGTTGGCGGCCCGATCTGGCCTCGGTGGAAAAGTTTTTCTTCTATCGCTCCAGCAACACCATCGCTGTGGTGCAGGCCCGGGGTGTGCTGATCATGACCCTGGCCCGCTTCCGCATCCCGGTGGTGGAATACCCGCCGATGCAGATCAAGCTCGCCGTGGCTGGCCATGGCCATGCCGATAAGGAGGCGGTGCTCGAAGCCGTGATGCGCGAACTGAATCTCGACCAGCCCCCCCGCCCCGACGACGCCGCCGATGCCCTGGCGGTGGCGCTCACCGGTTGGTTCCAGCGATGAAGGCGGGTGGCGCCGACAAAGCGGAGCTGCGGCGCCAGTGCCGCCGGCTGCGGCGCGCCAGCCTGGCGGATAGCCAGGCGTTGATCCTGGCGGCGGCGCAGCGAGAGCTGCCGGCCCTGGTGCCAGAGGGTTTACGGCTGGGGATCTACTGGCCTCTGGCCGGCGAGGTGGATCTGCGCCCCCTGGCGGCCCTGGGCCTGCCCCTGGCGCTGCCGGTGGTCTGGGCCGAGCCGCCGATCGGGCCGCCTGACGGGCTGCCCACGGCTGCGGTCTCCGCTGCTCTGCAGGGACTGGCCGGGCCAGCCGCCGCTGAGCGGGGCCGTACGGCCCCCGACCAACTCGAAAGGGCATCTGCGCCGCGGCTGCTCTATCGCGCCTGGCAGCCCGGTGAGCCCCTGGCCCCGGATCACTGCGGCATTCCGGCACCCCTGGCCAGCCGCCGGCGAGTGGATCCCAGCCCAGCAGCGCTCGCCCCGTCCACGGCTCTGGCACCCACGGCTCAGATGCCCGCTGAGGCCAGGCTGCGGCCTCCTGGCCATCCCCCATCGCCAGAACGGCCCTGGGCCGAACCGCCTGGGAGCCAACAGCCATGGACGGAACAACAATCAGCGACTGACCAGCCCGCCGCTGACCTGCCTGCCGCCGCCCTGGCCCTGCTGCTGGTGCCTGCCTTGGCGATCGATCCCCACAGCGGCATTCGCCTCGGTTCCGGCGGTGGCTGGTACGACCGGCTGCGCGCCGATCCGGCCTGGCGCGCCGTGCCGGCTCTGGCGGTGCTGCCCGCCGCCGGCGTGGTGGCGGGATTGCCCCGGGATGGCTGGGATGTGCCCTTCGCCGGCTGGCTGGATGAAACCGGCCTGCACTGGATCGCCGCCGCTCCCGAGATTGCGGCCTCGACTACTGCGGCCTCCAATACTGCAGCCTCGAACATTGCAGCCTTGTAACAGTGACGCCCCTGGCTCTCCATCCTGAGCTCGATTTGCCAGGATCAAGTGCAGCAATGCCCTGCCTCACCTTGGACCTGACCGTGCTGCAGAACCAGGCCCTGCGGAGCGTGGAGCAAGCCCCCACCAGCCTGGAGCGACGCCAGCCCGTGAGCGGTGGCCGCGCTCGCACCGCCTCTGAGCGCATCCTGGCGGCCGAACTCCAGGCCCGCGGTGAAACCACCGATGCCCTTTCGATGATGGTCAGCTCCGTCGCCAGGATGGTGCAAGCGGGCAAAAGTAGCGATAGTCGTTGGCAAGCCTCCTGAAGCCACCGTTCACCATGACCCGTTTGCTCCTGCCCCTGCTGGCCGGGTCCGTCGGCTTGCTGCTGCTGCCGGTCGGCGCCCGGGCCCACGGCATCGAAACCAACCTGCAGCGCTTCGGCAACCTCAGCGCCGGCCTCGAGACCCACTACTCCAATGGCCTGCCGGCTGGCGATGCCAGCGTGCGCTTGCTGGTGCCGGGGGGTGAAGCGATCCCCCTGGGGCGCACCAACGCCGAGGGCAAGCTCAGCTTCCAGTTGCCGGCCCGCGCCAGCGCCGATTGGGAAATCCAGGTGGATGCCGGCCCTGGCCATAAGGACTATCTGGAACTGCCGCCGCGCCAGCCCCAGCTGGGTGCCGTCAGCAGCCACAGCGAAACGGGTCCCCTGCTGGCGTTGCGCCATCTCGGCGGTCTCGGGCTGCTGGGTCTGCTGGGTGCCGCCGGCGGTCTGCTGTGGCGCCGCCAGCAACGCTGATCTCAGCGACCCAGCCGCTAGCGGCCTAGAGATCAGAGTTGTTGCCGCCAGGCTTCCTGATGCCTGTGTCCCGGGCCTATTTTCTGGACGCCTGGGTCCAGGCCCCCCAGGGTGGGTGAAGGCGTGGCGTCCCGACGGCCGAGTTTTGTCGTCATCCTGTGGGCTGGAGGCAGGTCTGGGATCTGAGTCCAGCCAAGCGTCTGCCTTTTTGAACGTCGTTCCTCCCCCGAGAGCCCCCCTTAACCCTGTGACCACCGGCAGCGCCGCCCTCGATCGGATCGTCGAGCGCCTCGGCAGCACCACCGATCCCAAACGCCGCTATGAGTACGTGCTCTGGCTGGC